>JAUMYI010000081.1 GCA_030528705.1 Comamonadaceae bacterium
GCGATGTTGTTGTTGCCGCGCCAGTCGGTGGCGCGCTCGGCGTAGGTGAACTGGTCCATGTAATGGCCGCCGGTGTCGGCGGCGATCTGCCGCGCCGCGTCGTAGACCTCGCCGGCGCGCTGCACGAAATGGCAGCGCCCGCCGTAGAACTCGATCAGCGCGATCTTCTCGGGCGAGGTGCTGCGCGGCATCACAGCCACGAAGGGCAGGCCCAGCAGGCGCGCGAAATAGGCTTCGCTGACGGCGGTGGAGCCGCTGGAGGCTTCGACGATGGTTGACTGCGGGCCGATCCAGCCATTGCACAGCGCATACAAAAACAGCGAGCGCGCCAGCCGGTGCTTGAGGCTGCCGGTGGGGTGGGTGGATTCGTCCTTGAGGTACAGATCAATGCCGGCCTGGGCAAAGCGCGGCAGCGGCAGCGGAATCAAGTGCGTGTCGGCGCTGCGCTGGTAATCGGCCTCGATGCGGTCGATGGCCTGGTGCAGCCAGGCGCTGTGGCTGGCTGCCGTGGAGGAGGGGGGCGATGTGTGTTGTGGCATGGGGGCCGATTCTATTGACGGCGCCCGGCTTGCGCGGCCATGTCTTGCAGCGAGCGCGACTCGCCCTGATCGGGTTGGCGCGATAGGGTCAATACGCGCGCAGGCCCTGGCTTGCCAGGGCCTGCGCTGGGGTGTTGCGCACTGTTTGGATGCGGCGCTGGGATCAGCTCTGCGCGTTCACTTTGCCGCTGGCTGGCACGGGGTTCGAGCCGGCCTTACCTTGGCCAATCAGGCTGTACCAGTCGATGTGGCGCGTGCCCAGCATCAGTGCGGCCAGGGCGATGAACAGCAGCACGCTGCCCATCAGCAGAGCGTTGTCTTCGGAGCGCAGGATGCCGTAGAGGATGCCGTACAGCGCGGTGATGCCGGCGCCAAAGGCCAGGCCGTGCAGGCGGTTGCGCAGCACGGCGCCCAGGTACAGCGTGATCAGGCTCACGCAGGCCAGCGCCGCAATGCCGTAGGAAATCCAGAACGGCAGGTGCTCGGACAGCGCCACCAGCAGCAGGAAGAAGATCGACAGCGCCAGCCCGACCAGCAGATATTGCAGCGGGTGGATGGCGATGCGCCGCGTGGTTTCGATCAGGAAGAAGGCAGCGAAGGTCAGCACGATGAACAGCAGCCCGTATTTGACGGCGCGCTCGGATTGCACGTAGATGTTGACCGGGTCGATGAAGCTCACGCCCAGCACCTCGGCCTGAGCGACGCTGTCATGGCCATAGCGACCGGAGGTGCTGGCCACTTCCTTGCCGGCCTTGAGAGTTTGCGCAAAGTCGCGCGCCAGGTGCGAGATCTGCCAACTGGCGCTGTAGCCGTCGCTGCGCACTTCGCGCGTGTTGGGCAGAAAGCGCCCTTGGAAGCTCGGGTGCGGCCAGCTCGATTGCAGGTGCACGTTGTTCAGTTCGGCCGTGGGCGCGATGGACAGGTGCTGCGAGCCCATCAACTGCAACGCCAGCGTGAAGGGCAGGCTGTGCGGCCGGCTCAGGTCCAGCTCGCCCAGGCTGGCGTGGATGGCGGGGGTGGCCAGCACTTCGAGATTGCCAACTTGGAAGGGCAGCTGGCGCCCATTGATGTGCAGCAGCGGATTGTTGGTGATGCCGCGCTGGTCGCTCACGCCCAGCACCAGATAGGCCTGGGCCGAGAGGATGCGGCCCTGCGGTTGCCGCCCCAGCCAGGCTGGCAGCGTGAACTGGCCGCTGAGCTTCCAGCTCGACTGAAACAGGTTGGCGTGGTAGATGCCGCGCTGGCGCGTTTGCACCTCGGCCTGGCCTTGCCAGTCCAGTTGCTGCGCGGGCAGCAGCTGGCGCTGTGGCCTCTGGCGCAGCTGGGTGCTGGTCTGGCCGGTTTGGGCATCGTGCACTTGCTCCTCGAATTCTTCCTGGTATTCGATCAGCAGCACCGGGCCGATCAAGGTTTGCGCGCCAGCGGCCGACTGGGCGATGTCGTTTTGCACCTTGCGGTGCAGGCGCTGGCGATCCTGGACTTGGCCGTAGATCATCATCAATGCCATTTGCAGCACGATGACCAGGGCGCCGATGATGAATATCTTGGTAGCGAGCCGGTATTGCATGAGAGGGCCTTTCTTGTTGAGTGAGCACAGTGGCCGCGAGTGTGCCGGGCGCTTGAGAAATCCAGGTGAAGCGAAGATGAAGTGGCCAGGGCAAGAAGGCCCGTGGGCATCGCCTGGGCGAAAAAAAGCCGCCGGCAAGGCGGCGGCTGGGGAGATCGCCAAGGGGCGCTTATTGCAATGCGGCCTTGGCGGCGGCGTAGTCGGGTTCGTTGGCGATTTCGCCCACCAGCTGGCTGTGCAGCACGCGGTCGTTTTCGTCGAGCACCACCACGGCGCGCGCGGTCAGGCCGGCCAGCGGGCCGTTGGCGATGGCCACGCCGTAGTCTTCATGGAAGGCGCGGCCGCGCAGGGTGGAGAGCGTGACGACCTTGTCCAAGCCTTCTGCGCCGCAAAAGCGCGCCTGGGCAAAGGGCAGGTCGGCCGAGATGCACAGCACGACGGTGTTGGGCAGGGCGCTGGCCTCTTGGTTGAAGCTGCGCACCGATTGCGCGCAGGTCGGGGTGTCGATGCTGGGGAAGATGTTGAGCACCTTGCGCTGGCCTTTGAAGTCGGCCAGGCTGCGCTCGGCCAAATCCTTGCCGACCAGCGAGAAGGCCGGGGCCTGCTGGCCGGGGGCGGGCAGCTTGCCCTTGAGCTCGACGGGGTTGCCTTTGAGGGTGACTTGGGTCATGAGGGTCTCCAAAAAGAAGAGGGGCTGGGTGAAACCGCCCCAGCCGCGCCAGGGCGTGGGGCGCGGGGCAAAGCCCGTGCATTGTCGCACCAGGCCGTGCGGGCGCTGGCGCTGTCAGAACCTCTCACCTGGGCAGGCGCTGGCGGCGCGCTTCGTACAGGCACACGGCGCTGGCCACCGAGACGTTCAGGCTTTCCACCGCGCCTTGCATGGGGATGTGCAGCAGCGCGTCGCAGGTTTTGCGCGTGAGCTGGCGCATGCCCGGGCCTTCGGCGCCCAGCACCAGGGCTGTGGGGCCGGTGAGCTCTTGCTGGTAGAGCGATTGCGGCGCGTCGTCGCTGGTGCCCAGCACCCAGATGCCGCGCTCCTTGAGCTCGCCCAGCGTGCGCGCCAGATTGGTGACCATGAAGTAGGGCACGGTCTCGGCCGCGCCGCTGGCGACTTTGGCGACGGTGGCGTTGATGCCGGCGGCGTGGTCCTTGGGGGCGATGACGGCATGGGCGCCAGCGCCATCGGCCACGCGCAGGCAGGCGCCCAGGTTGTGCGGGTCGGTCACGCCGTCGAGCACCAGCAGCAGCGGCGGCTCGGCCAGGGCGTCGAGCAGCTCATCCAGGCCGCGCGCCGGCGCCAGGGCCTGCACGCGCGCGGCCACGCCCTGGTGGCCGTGGCTGCCGGCCAGGCGGGCGATGCGCAGCGCATCGGCTTCGATCAGGCGCACGCCCGCCTCCTTGGCGCGGGCGATGAATTGGCGCATGCGCGCATCGCGGCGGCTGGGGTCGATCAGCACCTCGATGATGGAATCGGGCGCGGTCTTCAGGCGCACGGTGAGGGCGTGAAAGCCAAACAGGACTTTCTTGGGCTCGGACATGGCAGATTGGGGCAGGCAGGACAGGCAGTGGGGGGCGGGGTTCGCCAAAGCAGGCGATTATCCCGCGCCTGCGCCCTGACCTGGCGCTGCGCTTTGCCCGCGCTGATCGGCCGGCTGGGCCTGATCGAGCAGTTGCTGCACGCGCGCCTGCAGCAGCTCTGGCGTGGCGCTGGCGCTGTCCATGGCCGGGCCCACGTGCAGGCCCACGCGGTTGAGCCAGCCGCGGCGCAGCGGCCGCACCATGGCCACGTTCTGGCCATTGCGCACTTCGATGCGCGAGAAGAACGAGCCCCACAGATTGGACAGCGCCATGGGGATGATGGGCACGTCCAGGCCCTGGGCGCGGGCATCGTCCGTGATTTTGTGGATGCCGCGCCTGAATCGCTGTAACTGGCCGTCGCGGGTGATGGCCCCTTCGGGGAAGATGCCCAGCAGGTCGCCCTCGCGCAGCACCTGGGCGGCGCGCTCGAAGGCGGCCTCGAAGGCCTGCGGGTTGTCGCGCTGCGCGGCGATGGGAATGGCCTTGGCGAAGCGGAAGATCAGCCCCAGCAGGCGGTTGCGGAAGATGCGCTCGTCCATGATGAAGTAAATCGGGCGCGGGCTGGCGGCCAGCAGCAAGATGGCATCGACGAAGCTGACGTGGTTGCAGGCCAGCACGGCCGGGCCTTCGCTGGGGATGTGCTCGCGCCCCTGGATGCGAAAGCGGTAGATCAGGTGCGTGAGCACCCAGGCGATGAAGCGCAGCAGGTACTCTGGCACCAGCAGGAAGATGTAGGCCGCGACGATGGCGTTGCTGATGGCTAGCGCCAGGAAGATCTGCGGCATCGTCAGCCCCAGTTGCAGCAGCGCGGCGGTGAGCACGGCGCTGGCGATCATGAACAGCGCGTTGAGGATGTTGTTGGCGGCGATGATGCGCGCGCGGTGCGTGGGCTGCGAGCGCATTTGCACCAGCGCGTACATGGGCACGCTGTACAGCCCGGTGAACAGGCACAGCAGCAGCAAGTCGATGAGCACGCGCCAATTGGCCGCCGTGCCCAGGAACTGTGCCACCTCCAGCAGCTCGGTGGGCGCGGGCAGGCTGCGGGTGGCGAAGTACAGATCGAGCAGGAACACGCTCATGCCGATGGCGCCCACGGGCACCAGGCCGATCTCGACCTGTTTGCGCGAGAGCGCCTCGCACAGCAGCGAGCCGATGCCGATGCCCAGCGCAAACACCGTCAGCAGCAGCGAGGCGACCTGGGCGTTGCCGTGCAGCACCTCTTTGGCGATGACGGGAAACTGGCTCATCAGCACCGAGCCGACGAACCACATCCAGCTGATGCCCAGCACGGAGCGGAACACCACGGCCTGGGCGCGGGCCAGGCGCAGGTTCTGCCAAGTCTCGCGCACGGGGTTGCAGTCGATGCGCAGCGCCGGATCGGTGGGCGCGGCCAGCGGGATGGCGCGGCTGCAGGCCCAGCCCAGCACGGCCAGCGCCAGGCTGGCCAGCGCCACGTATTTGCGACCGGGCTCGCCCAGCTCGATGAGCATGCCGCCGGCCAGGCTGCCCAGCACGATGGAGACGAAGGTGCCCATCTCCACCACGCCGTTGCCGCCGGTGAGCTCAGCGGCGTTCAGGTGCTGGGGCAGATAGGCGTACTTGACCGGGCCGAACAGCGTCGATTGCAGGCCCATGGCGAACACGCAGGCCAGCAGCACGGCCACGGCCTCGAACCAGAAGGCCAGCGCGGCCACCAGCATGATGGCGATCTCCAGCAGCTTCAGGCGGCCTATCAGCTGCGCGTGGGCGTATTTGTCGGCCAACTGCCCGGCCGTGGCCGAGAACAGCAGATAGGGCAGGATGAACACCGCGCCAATGACCAGCCCGGCCATTTGCGGATCGAGCCAGGCCACCTGTAGCTGGTAGGTCACCAGCACCGTGAAGGCGAACTTGAACAGGTTGTCGTTGGCGGCGCCGATGAACTGGGTCCAGAAAAACGGCGCAAAGCGCCGCTGGCCCAGCAGCTTGAACTGGTTGACCTCATCGGCCTTGACGGGGTGGGGGGCAGGGGGCTGGCTCATGCGGCGGTCGGCATTGAGGGGGGAGGGCGGGGCGGAAACCATGAAGATTGCTCAGCGGCGCATGGGAGTGGCGTTATACAGCATGCGGGCAATCGGCCAGCCGGCTGCGGCGGCCAGCACGTGCTTGAGGCTGTGGCCCGAGATCAGCCCGGCGCTGGCCTCGAACAGCGCGTGATCGCCCAGCTCGCACACCTTGCACAGCAGGTACCAGCCGATGATGGCCAGCAGGCCCAGCGCCGGCATGCCAGCACTGCGCGGCAACCCCAGGCGCAGGCCCAGGCCCACGCCCAGCAGCAGCGCCATGCCGCCGCCTTGCAGCACGCTCCAGGGCGTGAAATTGCCCGTGGCATGCCAGATGGCCAGACTGGCGCAGCTGGCGGCAAAGGTCAGGGCCGTGGCCAGCAGCGCGCTGGCATCGCAGGCGATCTGGCGCACCGCCAGGCCGACGATGGCGGCGAACACAATGCCCATGGCCAGGCGATCCCACAGCACGCCGGCATCGTTCGGTTGCAGATGGTAAAAGCCCGAGCCCAGCGCGGTGGCGGCAAAGCCCAGCGAGGCCAGGCCGCACAGATGCCACCACAGCGGCATGCTGCGCACGTGGGCGCGCTGCATGGCGCGGCGGTATTGCTGCATGGCCCGGGCGATGACGATGGCGGCGGCCAGAAAGCACAGATTGCTCAGCACGTCCATGGCGTTGGGCAGGCCCAGCAGGCCGCGCTGGTCGGCAAAATCGTGGTAGTGCGCCATTTGCTGCACCGGCGGCAGCAGCGCCGCCAGCAGCGCCAGCAGCGCGGCAAAGGCCAGCAGGGCCCAGCGCGCCAACTGCTGCGCAGAGCGCGCCCGGGCGGTGTACTGGCTGCTATCGACCATGGCAAACGAGGGGGAGAAGGAGGCGGCAAGCACAAAGGATTTTTTGGCGGGCATGGTATGGCTCCAGAAACGATGGATGCGAATGCACCCTGCGCCGCGAAGTATCGAAAGCAGCGGGCCAAAAAGAGCTTGAAATTGCCTTTCGATGCGTATTGAATGCTTTAAAGTATTCTTTTTCGATACTTTTTGCCGTTGCTGGCCGTGATCCGCAGACCAGCTGCGCAACACACAGGAGGAGCAAGCCCATGAGCACCACCCAGGATCTGGTGAGCGTCATCAAACAGGAACTCAAGGCCAACCGCATGACCTATGCCGATCTGGCCCAGGCGTTGGAGATGGCTGAATCCAGCGTCAAGCGCATGCTCTCGCGCGGCGAGATGCCGCTGTCGCGCATTGACGCCATTTGCCGCGCGCTGGGCACTGACTTTGCCGAGCTGGCGCGGCGCGTGGTCGATCAGCAGCCCGAACTGGCGCAACTGAGCGTGGAGCAGGAGCGCGCCGTGGTGGCCGACAAGAAGCTGCTGCTGGTGGCCGTCAACGCCATGAGCCTGTGGTCGGTCGAGCAGATGGTGGCCGCCTACCACCTCAGCGAGGCCGAGTGCGTCAAATACCTGGCGCAGCTCGACCGGCTGGGCATTCTGGAGCTGCGGCCCATGAACCGCTACCGCCTGAAGCTGGCCAAGACCTTCAAGTGGCGGCCCAATGGCCCGGTGATGCAGTTCTTCCGCGAGCACGTGGCGCTGGATTACCTGGGCGGGGCCTTCGCGCACGACGATGAAGGGCTGTTTCTGGTGCATGGCAGCATCAGCCGCGCGGCTGCGCCCGGCCTGCTCGAGCGCATGCAGCGCCTGGGGCAGGATTTTTCCCAGCAGCACCTGAGCGACCAGAAAGTGCCGCCCGGCGAGCGCGAGGGCTACACCATGATCTTGGCGCTGCGCCGCTGGGAATATTCGGCCTTCAAGGCCTTGCGCCGCTAAGGGGCGTTGTGGCTGGCGTTGTTTCCTGCGCGGTCGGGGCCGTGCGCCCGGGCAGCGGGATGGCCGTGCCGCGCTTGGCCTGGGCGGTGGCGAAATAGGCCTTGACGTTGCGCACATTGGCCTGCTGCGTGAACAGCGCATGCGCCAGCGCCTGGTAGTGCTGCATGTCCAGCGTCTGCACCACCAGGATGAAATCTGGCCCGGCGCTCACGCGCCAGCACTGCTGCACCTCGGGGTGGCGCTGCAGCAGCTGCTCGAAGGCCGCCAGCGCCTGGGCATCCTGCCGATCCAGGCTGAGCTCGACGATGCAGCACAGCCCCGGCGGCTGGCCGCTGGCGCGCGCCAGCGCCCAGGGATCGACCAGCGCCACTTGCGCCGCCAGAATGCCCGCCTCGCGCAGGCGCTGCACGCGCCGCAAGCAGGTGGCAGGCGAGATGCCCACGCGCTCGGCCAGGGCCTGCTGGCTGAGTGAGGCATCGCGTTGCAGCAGCTCCAGCAGTTGCAGGTCAGTGTCGTCAATGATTTTTTTCATGAATCATCTGAAAATGAAATTAAATTTCTCAAAATTCAATTCATGAAATTTTGCTTGAAAAATAGATCAAAAACAAAAGCAAATTTCTTCATGCCCTGGCTAGCATGCCGCCCATGCAGGGCCTGGCCGCCCGCCGTTGCGGGATGGGTTGGGGCGCGTTTGGCAGGTCTTTGCGAAGAAGGTCTGCATCCAAGTCACAGGGAGAGTTGCGTATGTGTGGAATCGTCGGCGGAGTCTCGCAGCAGGATGTGGTGCCTGTGCTGCTGCAAGGCCTGCAGCGTCTGGAATATCGGGGCTATGACTCCTGTGGCCTGGCCGTGCACCGCGCCAGCTTGGCGCCCGATTCGGCGCTGGGCATCGAGCGCAGCCGCAGCACGGCGCGGGTGGCGCAGTTGCAGGCCCAGGTGGCCGAGCAGGGCCTGCAGGCCGGCACCGGCATCGCCCACACGCGCTGGGCCACGCACGGCGCGCCCTCGATGGACAACGCCCATCCGCATTTCAGCTTCGGCCCGCAGGCCGATCCGGCGGCCATGCCGCAGGCGGCCGCGCGCGTGGCGCTGGTGCACAACGGCATCATCGAAAACTACGAGGCGCTGCGCCGCGCGCTGGAGGCCAAGGGTTATCGCTTCGGCAGCGACACCGACACCGAAGTCGTGGCGCACCTGATCGACAGCCTGTACGAGGGCGATCTGTTCGAGGCGCTGCGTCAGGCCGTGGCGCAGTTGCAGGGCGCCTATGCGCTGGCGGTGATGCACCGCGACGAGCCCCAGCGCCTGGTGGGCGCGCGCGCGGGCTCGCCGCTGGTGCTGGGCATCGTGCCCGGCCAGCCGGCCGCGCACTTTCTGGCCAGCGACGCCATGGCGCTCTCGGGCGTGAGCGAGCAAATCGTGTATTTGGAAGAGGGAGATCTGGTGGATCTGCAGGCCGGGCGCTACTGGATCACCGACGCCCAGGGCCGCCCGCTGGATGCAGCGCAGCGCCCGGTGCAGACCGTGCAGGCCTTTGCCGCCGCCGCTGAGCTTGAGCCCTACCAGCACTACATGCAAAAGGAAATCTTCGAGCAGCCGCGCGCGCTGGCCGATACCCTCACGGACGTGCTGTCCATCGGCCCGGAGCTGTTCGGCGACGGCGCCGCGCGCGTATTGCGGGAGATCGACTCACTGCTCATCCTGGCCTGCGGCACCAGCTACTACAGCGCGCTGGTGGCCAAATACTGGATCGAGGCCATGGCGCGCATCCCCGTGCAGGTGGAAATCGCCAGCGAATACCGCTACCGCGACTCGGTGCCCAACCCGCGCGCGCTGGTGGTGGTCATCAGCCAGTCGGGCGAGACCGCCGACACCCTGGCCGCGCTGCGCCACGCCAAGGCCTTGGGCCAGCCGCACACGCTGACCATCTGCAACGTGGGCAGCAGCACCATGGTGCGCGAATGCAGCCTGGCCTACATCACCCGCGCCGGGGTGGAGATTGGCGTGGCCTCCACCAAGGCCTTCACCACCCAGTTGGCCGGCCTGTACCTGCTGGCGCTGACGCTGGCGCAAGTCAAAGGCGTGATGCACGAGGCCGAACTGGCCGCTGAGCTGCAGCAACTGCGCCACATCCCGGCGGCGGTGCAGGCCGTGCTGGCGCTGGAGCCGCAGATCATCAGCTGGGCGAAGGCCTTCACGCGCATGGACAACGCCTTGTTCCTCGGGCGCGGCATGCACTACCCGATCGCGCTGGAAGGCGCGCTCAAGCTCAAGGAGATCAGCTACATCCACGCCGAGGGCTACCCGGCCGGCGAGCTCAAGCACGGCCCGCTGGCGCTGGTCACCAGCGCCATGCCCGTGGTGGTGGTGGCGCCGGGCGATGCGCTGCTGGAAAAGCTCAAAAGCAATATGCAGGAAGTGCGCGCCCGCGGCGGCGTGCTGTACGTGCTGGCCGACGCCAGCACCCACATTGACAGCAGCGAGGGCATGCACGTCATCCGCATGCCCGGCCACTACGGCCGGCTCAGCCCCATCGTGCACGTCATCCCGCTGCAGCTGCTGGCCTACCACACCGCCCTGGGCCGCGGCACCGACGTGGACAAGCCGCGCAACCTGGCCAAGAGCGTGACGGTGGAATAAAGGCAACGCTGAACCAGTCTCTCGCGCACGGCGCA
>JAUMYI010000082.1 GCA_030528705.1 Comamonadaceae bacterium
CTGTGCAGCTCGTCCTCGGGCAGCAGGCTGTTCCAGGCCGTGGGCAGGAAGGATTCGGGCGGCAGTTGCGATAGGCCGTCTTCCTCGCCCAGTACGTGGTGGCCGGCGCGGATGGATTCGATGTCGCCCAGCTCGTCGTGGAAGATGGTCACTACGTTCGATTGCTGCAGGCGGTCGAACATGGTGCGCGAGACTTCGAAGGCGCGCATCAGGCGCCGCTCTTCGAGCTCTTGCGCATTCTTTTGCGCGCGTGCGCCCAGCAGGCGGATCAGGCTGGCCCACAGCGCCATGATGAACAGATCCAGCAGTAGCAGGGCGCTGTAGACCAGGGCGATGATGCCCATGCTGCGCAGCAGGTGCGCCAGCATGCCCAGCCAGCCGCCGTGCGCTTTCTCGGGGTGGCCGCCGATGTAGAGCACGGTGGCGTAGATCAGGCCGGCCCAGATCAGCAAGGTGATGAGGGTTTCGATGGCGTAGCGCGGCGAGCGCGTGTTGGGCTGCAGCACCAGCCGCTGATGCGTCAGGTACGGCGGCAGCGCCGCCGGGCCGATGGCTGGCGGCAGGTTGCGGTAGTGCTTGCGGCGGCGTTCAGCCATGGGCAATCCCCCTGTCGGGGCTGGTCCAACGGGCGCGCTGCTGGCTTTTGCGCAGCATGACCTTGGGGTAGCTGGCCAGGGAGGTGAGAAAGCCGATCAGCCAGAACGCGGCCGGGTACCAGACGGTCCAGATCAGCGTGCCGCCGTGGCCGCGCTCGTAGCGGCGCTCGATCATCAGGCTGACGAGCATTTGGATCAGGCAGGCCAGCGCCAGGATGACGCCGGTGAAGGCCGTGGGCGCCAGCGCCGGGTGGTGCCAGCTGGCCGGCAGTGGCAGCAGCCAGTCCAGGAGCTGGAACAGCAGGGTGTAGAACAGGCAAAAGGCCCAGAAGGTGGAGAGGGCAAACTCGGCGGCTAGGCCCCACATGTGGCGGTGTTTCCATTGCGCCAGCACGGGCAGGTTTTTGATGAACACCTCGGCGCCGCCCTGGGCCCAGCGCAGGCGCTGGCGCCACAGGCCTTTGATGGTCTCGGGCATCAGGATCCAGCACAGCGCACGCGGCTCGTAGAAGGTGCTCCAGCCGCTCATTTGCAGTTTCCAGCTGATGTCGATGTCCTCGGTGATCATGTTGCTGCTCCAGTAGCCGGCCTGGTGCAGGGCGCGCTTGCGGAAGGCCGCAGCCACGCCGGAGACGGTGAAGATGCGCCCGTAGATGCGCTGCGTGCGCTTGATCAGGCCGATGATGGAGGAGAACTCGCCCACCTGGATGCGGCCGATGAGGGTGCTGCGCGTGCGGATGCGCGGGTTGCCGGTGACGGCGCCCACGTGCGGCAGATGCAGCATGGGGGCGACCATGTAGGCGGCGCTGTCAGCGGCCAGCATGGCATCGCCGTCGATGCAGACCAGGTATTCGCTGCGCGCGGCCAGCGCGCCCATTTGCAGCGCGATGGCTTTGCCCTGGTTGCGCGCCAAGTGGATGACGCGCAACTTTGGGTTGAGCGCCGCCATTTCGTTGAGGATGCGGGCCGTGCCGTCCTTGGAGCCGTCGTTGACGGCGATGACCTCGATGTGGCGGTAGCGCTGCGTCAGGGCTGCGCCGATGGTGTCGCGCACATGTTGCTCTTCGTTGAAGCAGGGCACGATGATGGAGATCAGCGGGTTGCCCGGCAGCTGCGGCGGCGGCATGCGATCGCCCCAGGGCCAGTGCCGCTCCCAGCGCCACCAAAACAGCAGCCCGCCGGAGACCCAGATGCAGGACATGAACAGCGGGTAATACAGCACGAAGCCCAGCACGACTTCGAGGCTGAACAGCCAGGCGGCCAGCAGCGGGCCCAGCAGCATGGCCAGCAGCGCGGGGATGGTCAGACTGCGGCGATTCATGGCGCGGGGAACCAGTACAGCGAGAAGTGGCGGCGCAGCATGCCCTGTGGCGGGTGCTCGCCGATGAAGTCATCGGGGTAATAGCCCAGGTGCTGCGCGCCCTGCATGCTCAGGCGGCGCAGCCATTGCGCCAGCCGCTCGGGGGCGATGGCGCGCTCGGCGCCGCTTTTGCGCCAGTCCACGCTTTGGATTTCGAAGACGGTCTTGTCCAGCGCGCCGGGGATGCGCGCGGAGCTGGCCACAACCTGGTCCAGCCAGGGCAGGATTTTGGATTCGGGCACCTGCTCCATCAGCGGCATGACCATGGGCGCGACCCAGTCGTAGGCGGCCAGGGCCTGCTGGTAGTTCTGCGCGAACCAGCGCTCGCTCTCGGGCTGCAGCAGGGTGTTGACGTAGAGGTTGCGCGCGCTTTGCACGTCTGCGCCGCGGATGGCGCGCACGGTTTGCAGCAGCTCCAGCGTGAAGTCGGTCAGGGCCTTGGTCTTAAAGCGCATCCAGCGCTGCTGCTCGGGTTGCGAGGCATCGGCCTTGGGGAAGGGGCCTTCGAAGCCGGCGGCGCGGTAGGCGGCCAGCGCCGGCGCGCTCACGTCCTCGTCCTCGCGCAGCAGTGCGTCGTCGTGGAACACGATGCCTGCAAAGCTCGCATGCCAGGCCAGGTCGGCGTACAGGGTCTGGATGGCTTGGCGCACGCGCGGATCGAACAGCGACAGGCGCGGGTAGTCCTGGGCGCCGTCGTGCGGCGGCAGCGTCTTGCCTTGCAGCGGGCCGTGCTGCGGCGGCTCGGCGCGGGCGATGCGCGGGTAGCCGCTGTCCAGGTTGAAGCTCAGCACCGGCATCCAGGCAAAGACCTTGACCCCGGCGCGCGAGCGCAGCTGCCAGGCCACGCGGTTGAACAGGTCGGCGCGCATGGGCAGCACGCGGTTGGGAAAGTACACCGAGCGCACCAGCCCATCGCCCTCAGGGTCGGCGAAGGCCTGCAGGTACACGGTGGTGATGCGCAGCTCGTGGATGCGTTGCACCAGTTGGCTGAGGTTTTTCTCCTGCTGGACGGGGTCGGGGTCGTAGATGTAGTCCAGATCGACGTGGGTGACGCGCTGCGGGCTGCGCTGCTGGATGTTGACGATGGCCGAGGCGAACTGCTCCAGGCTCTGGTCCTCGCCCATCAGAAAGCGCGGGATGTTGTCGAGCTCGCTGGCGTGGGCCAGCCCTTCATCGAGAGTGAATGAGAGACGGTAGCCCTGGGCTTTGGCCAGCGCCCAGGCCCGGCCATGCATGGCGCCGTAGGGCCAGACCCAGGCGCGCGGCGCCTGGCCGGTGGCGGCCTCGATGTGGCGGCTGATGGCGCGGATGTCGGCATCCAGGCGCTGCTCGAACTCGGCCGGGGTTTCGTAGCGCCGGAGCGCCGGGTCGTAGCGCAGGCTGGCTGCCGCTGGCTGGGTATTGCCTTGCGGGTTGGCCACATGGCCGAAATGCAGGTTCTGCGTGTGCGCGGCGATCTCCACCAGGCCGCTGGCGTGCATTTCGCGGATTTCTTCCCAGTTGCTGAAGTGCTTGCGCGGCACGTTCAGGCCGCCGAAGTCGATTTCCGGCTGCGAGGCGGGCGCGCCGACCCACTGCCCGACCGGGGCCAGCACGGCTGGCCATTGGTAGCTTTTGAGCAGCGGGAAAACGCGGGTGTAGAAACTGCGGTAGCCGTCGTCAAAGGTCAGCAAGATGGCCTTGGGCGGCAGCGGGGTCTTGCCCTCGTGCGCATCGAGGATTTGCTGCACCGAGACGGCCTGGTAGCCGTTCTCGCGCAGCCAGGCCAGCTCGGCCACGAGCTTGTGCGTGGTCACGGCCAGAAAGCGTTGGTCGGCCTGGTGGTCGTCCACGTCGTGGTAAGACAGCACGATGAAGCTGTTGTGTGGCCAGGGCTGCTCGCGCGCGGGCAGTGGGCGCTGTTGCACGGCGCTGAACACTGGCTCGCCCGCATGGGCCTGCTGCGCCGGCGGCAGCAGGGTGGCCAGGGCCAGTAGCGCGAAGGCGGCTGCGGCGCCGAGCCAGCGCAGGCCAGCAGCCTTCATGGCAAGACGCATGGCAGGTGGGGGCGAGGCAAAACAGAACATGGCAGTCGGTACAAAGGGTGGGAACAGGCCGCGCCAGGGGCGGCCCATTCTGGAGTGATGCGGGTGCCACTTGCGTGAGCTTGGGCGGCTGCGCTGGCCCCAGGGCCAGCCGCCGCGTCAGAACCGGTGCGAGAGGCCAATGTTGAAGTACAGCGCCCGCTCTCGCACGCCGTCGTACGGGCGCCAGCTCAGGCCGGTGTTCCAGTCCAGCGAAGTGGTGTCGTTCCACTTCCATTGCTGGCCGTAGCGCAGGCGTTGATATCCCCCGCTGCCAAAGCCGTGCTGGGTGTAGCGCCCGGCAGCCAGGTGCAGCTCGTGGCGCCAGACTTGTTCATAGCGCCGATGCAGGATGTGGTAGGCCGTGAGACTGGGCAGAATGCTCCAGTCGCGCTGCGGGGCGAAGTAAGGCCCTTGGCCCGGACGGGTGTTGCGGTTGTGCGAGAGCTCCAGCCCGGCATCGAGTTGCAGGTGCGCGGCAGTCAATAGGCGCTGCTGGCCGTCGATGAAATAGCTGGTGCGGCGGTTGCCGTCGCTGAAGTCCATGACTTCGGCCGTCAGGCCCAGGCGAGTGCTTTCGTGCGCGCGCCATTGCAGGCCCAGGGCCAACTCATCGGCGGTAATGCCCGCGCGCAGCGCGCGCAGCGGCGTCTCAATGCTGTTGCGCGCTGCGCGGCCTTGCAGCTGCCAATGGTCGTCCAGGTTGTGGCGCGCTGCCAGCCGCAGGCCGGCGTGGGTGCGTTGTGCAGCGCGCAGCGCAGAGAGCTCAAATTCAGCTTGGGTATCGCGCCAGTGCCACTGGGCGCCAGCGGCCAGCTGGTGGTAGCGGCCCTTGCCTTCCAGGTAGCTGCCGCTGCTGTGGCGCGCGGCGGCAAACAGGCGCCAACGCTCGTGCAGCGGGGCCGAATAGCCCAGCAGGGCGTAGCGGGTGGCGCCTTCGCCGATGGCGCTGGGGCTGTCGGAGTCGCGGTATTCGGCGTTGAACTGCACCTGGGGCATGCGCGCCACCTGCCACTGGCGCTGGGCGCGCTGCACGCGCGGCTCTTGCGGATAGCGTTGCTGTGCGTGGTCCAGCAGGGCCTGGGCGGTGGGCCAGTCTTGCAGCTCCTGGGCCACGCCGGCTTGCTCCAGCAGCAGGCCCAGGTCGTGGCCATTGCCCGAGGTGTGTTGGATGATTTTCAGCTCCTCGGCGGCGCGACGCGGCCAGCCGCGGTTGCGGTAGGTGCTGACCAGGCCCATGTGGGTGTGCGAGTCGCCCGGCCCCAGGGCCATCAGACTTTCGAACTGTGCCTGGGCCTGCGGCAGCCGGCCGGCGTACAGCTCGGCGGCGGCCTGCTCGCGCCGCGTGGCGCTCCAGTCGGTATTGGGCAGTGGGTTGGGGTTGCCGGGGATGCGGCGCTCGGGCGAGGTCTGGGCCAGTTGCTGCTGCGCCAGTGCGCGCGCGGCGTTGAGTTGCTCGGCTTCCACCCGTGCATAAAGCCGGCCCGTGAACAAGTCTTGGGGCTGCGGGCCCGCGCTAGCGGCGGCGGCCCGGCGCTGGGCAATGCCGTCGTAGATGCGCAGTGCCTCTTCAGGCCGGCGGGTTTCGAGCAGAGCGGCGCCAACCTGCATCAGCGCGTAGTCCGGCAGCTCTGGATCCTGGGCCAGCAGCGCGGCGTATTCGTGCAGCAATTCTTGGGCCTGGCGGGCCTGCCACAGCGCGATGAGGCGGTCAGTGCGCACGCGGCGGATGTCGCGCTGCAGGGCCTGGTGCTCGGCCGAGCCCGGCTCGCTGGCTTGCAGCGCCTGCTGCCATTGCGCCAGCAGCTGGGCGTAGTAGTCCAGCGTGCGGCGCTTGCGGGCCTGGTCTTCGGCTGGTGTGCGGCTGACGGTCTCGCCAATACGCACCAGCTCGGCGCCGTAATCGGCTTGCAGGCTGCGCACCAGGGCGGCGTCGGCCTCAGCAGGGCTGGCAGTGGCCAAGTATTGCAGCGCACGCTCGGCCATGCCTGCCACGCGCAGCGCATGCAGGTAATGGTTTTGCGCCTGGGCGTTGTCGGGCGCCAGGTCAATGGCGGCGCTGGCGTATTGCAGGGCGTCGTAGGGCTGCTGCGTGATGCGGGCCACGTAGCTGCGCGCCAGCAGCAGGGATAGGCGCTGCTGCGCGAAACGCTGCTCAAAGGCGTCGAGCTGGGCGCTGGCCTGGCTCGCATGGCCGCCTTCGGCCAGTGCGTAGGCGGCAGCCAGGTACCAGTCGCTGTGTTCAGGATCGCGCTGGATGGCCGCATCCAGCAGCGAGGCCGCCAAATCCCAGTGCTTGAGGTTGCGGTAGGCGCGCCCCACGGCGGCCAGGCTGGCTGGCTCCAGCCGCACGCGCTGGCGGTGCTGCTGGTAGATGGCCAGGGTCTGCTGATCCTGGCCGGCCCAGCCGCTGATGAGCAGCCAGTCGTTGACCTGCCGGGCGCTGAGGCTGTCCGGGTGTTGAGCGGCAAAGTGCGCCAGCGCGGGCGCAGTTTGGCCTGCTCTGGCTTGATGAATCAGGCTGTCATAGTGGGCATCGGCCAGTGCGGGCACGGCTGCGCAGCCCAGCGCCGCCGCTGCAACCAGGCGGTGCAGCAGGCGGTTTGGTAGAGAGGGGATTCGTGGAGACATGGGAGGCATTGGGCGCAGCTGCGGTGGCTGCCAGGCCAGTGATTGGCTGTTGGCGCCGCTGCGTGCAGTGTCAGTGTCAGAGTGCGGCGAACTCGCTCTGAGCAGCTACTCAATGGCTGTTTATACCTGCAAAAGTTTTGGCCGGCGGAGCCAGGGCGCTTGTGTTGGGCCTGCATGGCCTGGCAAGTGTTGCTTGTTACCGTCAAATGGATGGGGCTCTGGCCTTGGGCGGCGGCGAGAGCTCGGGCTGTGCCGCGCGGGGCAAGGGCTGCAGTGCTGTGGCTGCGGCGCTGGCGGGCTGGGGGCGCCACTGCGGGCCGATCAGGCGCGCGCCATGGACTTTCTTGACGGCCACGATGAAATAGACGCCGCTGAACACCGGCAGGCGATCTTGCAACAAGCGGTCGATCCAGGCCAGGCGTTCGTACCACTGCGGCCGGTGGCCGTTGGGAATGTGGCAGCCGAAAAATTGCGCCTGCAACTCAAAGTCCAGCAGCGTGAGCCAATCGCGCAGGCGCTGGGGGCCAATGGCGGCGCTGGCCGGTTGTACGCGCCGCGGCGCGCGCGCGCCCAGCAGCAGGCGCGCCGGGTTGAAGCCGCTGAGGATGAGCCGGCCTTCCGGGCGCAAAGTGCGCGTGGCCTCGCGCAGCACGGCATGGGGCTGGCAGCTGAGCTCCAGGCCGTGAGGCATGACGATCAGATCCAGTTGATTGTCCGCAAAGGGCAGGGCCTCGGGCGCGGCATACAGGTCGGCCATTGCGTCGCCAGGCCACTGCGACGCCAGCCGCCAGGTGTGTGCAATGCGGCTGGTTTGCAGCGCGGCAATGCTGGCCACGCCGATGTGCAGCGCGTAGTAGCCAAAAACGTCCTGCACGGCCTGCGCATAATGGCGCTGCTGCCACTGGCGCACGTACAGGCCGGCGGCGCTTGTCTGCAACCATTCGTCGAAACGGGTCTGTGGCATGGCCATGGGAAAACAACTGCATTGGTGCGCGATCGAGGCGCTGACTGATAACTACATCTGGCTGTTGCACGAAGCCCAGGCGCCGCATGGGCCGCCGGCGCAGGCCGTGGTGGTGGATCCGGGCGACGCCCAGCCGGTGCTGCGCTGCCTGGCGCAGCAGGGCCTGATGCTGCAGGCCATTGTAGTGACCCACCACCACGCCGATCACACGGCTGGCATCGCCGCGCTGCAGGCCGCGCACCAGGCCCGCCATGGCGCGCCGCTGCCGGTCTATGGCCCGGCGGCAGAGGCCATCGCCGGCGTGAGCCGGCCCGTGCAGGATGGCGATGCCATTGAGCTGCTGGGGCTGCGCTGGCAGGTGCTGGCCGTGCCAGGCCATACGGCCGGGCACGTGGCCTACTTCGTGCCGGCCGTGCCCTTGGCTGAAGGCCGGCGGCCCATGCTGTTTTGTGGCGATACGCTGTTTTCCGCCGGCTGCGGCCGCCTGTTCGAGGGCACGGCCGCGCAGATGCTGCAGTCGCTGCAGCGGCTGGCGCAATTGCCTGCGGACACGCTGCTGTGCTGCGGCCATGAGTACACGCTGGCGAACATGGCCTTTGCGCAGGCTGTTGAGCCCGATAATGCGCAGTTGGCCAGCGCCTTGCAGCAGGCGCGCGCGCTGCGCGCGCAGGGCCGGCCCACGCTGCCGGCCCCGCTGGGGCAAGAGCGCCAGATCAACCCTTTTCTGCGCAGCCGCGAGCCGGCCGTGCGCCAGGCCCTGAGGCATTTTTTGCAGGGCCAGCAGCCCGCTGCCGGGCCACTGCCGCAGGACGATGCGCAGTGGTTTGCGCTGCTGCGGGCCTGGAAGAACCAATTCTGAAGACAGTGAGCGGTGTGAATTTCGTAACGGTGTGGGCGCGCGTGCGCTTTTGGATGGCCTCGGCAGGGGCCTGTGTGTTGGTGGGCTGCGGCACGCTGCAGGCCCCGGTGGGCGGCGAAGATGCGGCACAGGCGCGCGCGGCGCAGTCTGGCGAGCTCTCGCCCATTGAGCAGGGCGGGCGCTTGCAGTCCTTGCGCGTCAATGGCCTGGAGCCGCCGCGCGACGTGTGGCAGCGCATGCGCGCGGGCTTTGCCATGCCCGATCTGCAATCGCCGCTGGTGCACGACCGTGAGCAGTGGTATGCCAGCAGCCCCGACACCATGCTGCGCATGAGCGAGCGCTCGCGCAAATACCTGTTTCACATCGTCGAGGAGCTCGAGCGCCGCGGCATGCCCACCGAGCTGGCGCTGCTGCCCTTCGTCGAAAGCGCCTACAACCCCGGCGCCGTCTCCAGCGCCAAGGCCGCTGGCATGTGGCAGTTCATGCCAGCCACGGGCACTTATTTCGAGCTGCGCCAGAACGCCTTCCGCGACGATCGGCGCGACGTGCTGGCCTCCACGCGCGCCGCGCTGGATTACCTGGAGAAGCTGCACGGCATGTTCGGCGATTGGCATCTGGCGCTGGCGGCCTACAACTGGGGCGAGGGCAGCGTGCAACGCGCCAGGGCAAAAAACCAGAACCTGGGCCTGGGCGTGGGCTATCTGGACTTGCGCATGCCCGAGGAAACGCGCTGGTACGTGCCCAAGTTCCAGGCCCTGAAGAACATCGTGCGCGACCCCGAACGCTTCAACGTCGTGCTGGCCGACATTGGCAACCACCCCTATTTCGAATCGGTGGAGATCCGCCGCGACATCGACGTGGCCCGCGCCGCGCAGTTGGCGGGCATCAGCGAGGCCGACTTTCGGCTGCTCAACCCTGCGCACAAGGGCCCGGTCATCTTTGCCGCGGCCACCTCGGAAATCCTGCTGCCCTGGGACAACGCCGAATTCTTCAAGAACAACCTGGCCCAGCTGCGCGATGCGCGCCTGGCCAGCTGGACGGTCTGGACGGCGCCGCAGCGCATGGAAGTGGCCGAAGTGGCCAAGAAGGTTGGCGCCGATGAGCAGGCCATCCTGAGCGTCAACCGCATCCCCAGGGGCATGCTGATCGAGGCTGGCGCGGCCCTGCTGGTGCCGCGCTCGGCCTCGCTGCTGGTGGATGTGGCCGCCGAGATCGCGCACAGCGGCCAGCTCAAGCTGGCCCAGGCGCCCAGGCCGCGCGCGGCGCTGCGCCGCAGCAGCGCCGTGGTGCGCAAGGGCGACACCCCGGACAGCGTGGCGCGCCGCCACGGCGTCAGCGTCAGCGATCTGTACAAGTGGAACCAGCTGGGCCGCAATGCACGGCTCAAGACCGGCCAGAAACTGGTGCTGTACCAGGCCGCACCCCAGGGCGCGCGCAGCACCAGGGCCGCAGCCAGCACGAAGAGCAACGGCAAGGCCCGCAACAACAAGGCTACGAACAACAAGGCCACGGTCGCCAGTGCCAACAAGCCATCAGGCAAGGCCGCCAGCAAGGCCAGCAGCGCCAGCAAGGCGGCCGGCAGGCCCGGCAGCAAAGCAGCGCCCAAAGGCGCCGCCCAGGCCAAGCCGGCGCGCAGCGGCAAGGCCAGCAGCGCCGGCAAGGCCGCCAAAGCGGGCCAGGCCAAAAGCA
>JAUMYI010000083.1 GCA_030528705.1 Comamonadaceae bacterium
TCACACGGTTTTGGGGCCAGCGCGGGGGGCGAAAAGTGCATAACACGCTCTAGACAAAACGTTACACTTGCATCCTTTCAATATTGCGCCAAAGAGCCGGTCCGCAAATTCGCCGCGCCTTGCCCCAGTCGGGGTGGGCTGCAAGGCACAAAACGCAGCCCAATGGCGCGTGCCATTGGCCAGTTTTGTCACGCAGCCGACCGCCCGAGCCTGGGGATGCGAGCGCGGCGCGAGGGTGTTGAGGCCAGGCTCTGACATGAGAGGGGTGAAAGCGCATGAAACAGGACGATGTGCACGGCAGCGGGGCGGCTGGGGCGTGCGGTGCTGATTCGAGCGCGGATTCGCAGTCGCATGCGGATTCGCAGCAATGGGAGCTGGTGGCGCAATCGCGCCTGCAAGAGGAGCCGGCAGAGACGCCGCTGCCAGAGGCGGCCACGGCGCCGCCGCGGCGCAGGGGGCCGGTTAAGGCTGACAAGCCCAAGATCCCCGTCAAGGCCTATCCCCTCAAGTTCACCGGCAGCGGCGCGCAGTACTTTCGCGTCTGGTTCGTCAATGTGCTGCTGCTGATCCTGACGCTGGGCATTTACACGCCCTGGGCGCGCAAGCGCACGGCCGAGTACTTCTTCAGCCACAGCGTGATCGCGCGCAGCCCGCTGGAGTTTCACGCCAGCATCAAGCGCATGGTGATTGGCTTTTTCATCTTCCTGGGGCTGTACAAGCTGTTTGACTGGGCCATCAGCCACGACAACCTGCTGCTGGTGGGCCTGGCGCTGACCAGCGCGGCCGTGGCCGTCCCCTTTCTGTGGGGCAGCGCCAAGCGATTTCGCGTCACGGCCACGCGCTGGCGAGGCCTGCGGCTGCGCTTTGGCACGAACTGGAAGGAGATCTACTGGGCCAGCTGGCCGGTGTTTTTGATGGCCGCCAGTTGGTTTTTCGCCTACGTCGGGCTGGACATGATCGCCACTTTCACCGCGCCCAGCTTGCTGGAGGAAACCCGCCCCACGACCTGGCTGGGCCTGAGGCCGGGCAGTTGGGCGCTGATTGCGCTGGCGCTGCTGGTGAGCTGGCTGTGCGTGGTGCGCGTGCTGTTCAACTACCAGCGCCTGCTGGTGCAGCGCAGCTACCTGGGCATCGAAGGCGGCGTGTTCCGCGCCAGCTACTGGGATTTCGTCAAGATCTGGCTGGCCAGCACGCTGCTGGGCCTGCTGGGCCTGGCGGTGATGGTTGGCGGCGTGGGCTACGTGCTCGTGCAAAGCGGGCTGGTGCAGGCCTACCAGTGCGCCATGCAATTGCAGCAGCAGGCCTACGAGAACTTGCACGAGATGGAGCGGCCCGAGGGCATCTCCGAGCAAGAGTGGCAGGAGTTTTTGCAGCACATGCAGCGCCAGGCCGGGGCCGAGCCGCAGGCCAAAACGCCAGCGTCGCAGCCAGGCGGCCAGCCACAGGCCTGCGAGCAGTTCGATCAGGAGTGGCTGCAGGACTGGGCCCCATCCTTCGAGCAAATCCTGCTGGCGTTGTGGGGCGGCTTGATTGCGCTGCTGACGGGCGTGCAGGCCGCGCTGGCCTACCGCGAGGCGGCCCAGCACCGCCTGGTGTGGAACCGCACCGGCATCAGCGACGTCGCGCGCTTTCGCTGCGCGCTGAGCGTGCCCGGCTTCGTCTGGCTGCGTCTGCAGAACTGGCTGCTGACGCTGCTCACGCTGGGCTTTTACCGGCCCTTTGCCCGGGTGCGCGAATACCGCGCCAAGTGGAACTCCACCACCGTCTACATCCGCGGCGGCGTCTCGCAGATCAAGAGCCTGCTGGTGATCCAGCAAGAAGGCGGCGCGCTGGCCGATGCCGTTGCCGACTTCGCCGGTTTTGACATCATCACCTGACTTGCCATGCCCGCCCATCGCCCCCCCGCCGCAGCACAGCCTGGCCGCGCCCTCAAGGCGCTGTGGTACGACGGCCTGAGCAGCCGCGGCCGGCGCGTGCTGGTCATGATCGAGCCGGCCGCTGGCGGGCCGCAACTGGTGATCGAGCCGCTGGATGCAGCCGGCGAGGGCCTGTGCCTGGCGCACCGCCAGGTGCAATGGCCTCAAACCTACGGCCGAGGCGCGGCGCAAAGCCGCTTGACCGTGGCCCTGGGCGAGCATGGCACGCTGGAAGTGCAAAGCGCCGCGCAATGGCACGAGGCTTATAGCCGCGCAGGCGGCAAGCGCAAAGTGGCCGAGCGCCTGCAACTGGGCTGGAAGCTGCTGCTGGGCTTTACTGCCGCCTGCGTGCTGCTGCTGGTGCTGTTCTTTCGCTACGGCACGCCGGTGGCGGCCACGCAGCTGGCGCGCTTCGTGCCCATCGCCTGGGAGCTGGAGATCAGCCAGCAGGCGCTGGCCCAGCTCGACGGCGGGCTGTTCAAACCCAGCCGCCTGCCGGCCGCGCGCCAGCTGGCGCTGCGCCAGCGTTTTGAGGCCATGTTGGCCGACATCCCCGAGCCGCTGTGGCGCTACCGTGGCTACCAGCCGGTGTGGCGGCTGGAGTTCCGCGCCAGCGAGTTCATTGGCGCCAATGCGCTGGCCTTTCCCGGCGGCGTGATGGTGCTCACCGATGGCATGGTGGCCCTGGCCGATCAGCACAAGCTAAGCGATGAGGCGCTGCTGGGCGTGCTGGCGCACGAGATCGGCCACATCGTGCACCGCCATTCCAGCCGCGCGCTGATTGAGCAAACCGTGCTCAATGCCGTGCTGAGCATGGCGCTCAGCGATGTCTCCAGCTGGGTGGCGCTGGCCAGCACCAGCCTGACCACGCTGGCCTACAGCCGCGCGCACGAGCGCGAGGCCGACTGCTTTTCCATGGCGCTGATGCGCCACCAGAAGATGGACACCCGCCCGCTGGCCAAGCTGTTTGCCGCCGTCACCAAAACCTCCATGCCTGCGCCGCAGGGCCAGGGGCAGGCTGGCCGAAAGCCGGGCGCGGGTTGGGATTGGCTGTCCACCCACCCCGACTCGGGCCTGCGCATCGCCCACTTCCAGGCCGGCCAAGCCATGCAGTGCGATTTGCGCACCGGGCGCTTGCGCTGAGAACCTGTTCAAAGTCCCTGCGCGGCGAGCACTCAAGCGGATTTGGGCGGTCTGCGGCGCAAGCAAAACCTGCCAATGGCGCGAGCCATTGGCGGCGTAATGTGTATCTGGTGGCGCCTTGCATCCCATCCCAAACCGCTTGCTGCCCAATCGCGCCGAGACTTCTGAACAGGCTCTGAGGGCAGGCGCTACGACCGGCGCGCTTGCAAATCGAAGCGAAACAGCCGGCAGTCGATGGGGCCGTTCCACATGGGCACGCGGCGCGACTCCTTCAGGCGCAGCTTGCCCGGCAGCTTCATGTCCGGGCTGAGCAGCCAGGCCGTCCAGCCGCCGTAGTGGCTTTTCCAGTGCGCGGCCAGTTGGGCGAAGAAGCCTGCGCCGTCATCGTCGCCGTCGCGGCCAAACGCGCGCGCCGAAAAGCCCATGTGCTTGCGCGCCTGCAGGTTGCGCCCGGCGCTGCCGGCGGCGTCGATGCGCGTGCCGTAGGGCGGGTTGAGCAGCAAAATGCCCGGCTGCGCGCAGGGCGGCAGGCGCTGCAGCAGATCGCCGCCGCGCAGTTGCACGGCATCGGCCACGCCGGCGCGCTGGGCATTGCGGCGCGCGAAATCGACCATGCGGTGCGCGATGTCGCTGCCGAAGACCGGCGCGGCCGGCGCGCGGCGCCGCGCCAGGGCCTGCTCGCGCAGCTCTTGCCAGTGCTGCGGCTGGTGCGGCAGCAAGTGCTCGAAGGCAAAGCGGCGCTGCAGGCCAGGGGCGATGCCGCAGGCCATTTGCGCGGCCTCGATGGCGATGGTGCCGCTGCCGCAGCAGGGGTCGTACAGCGGCAGCGGCGCGCCCGACAGCGGCTGCCAGCCGGTGGCCTCGATCATGCTGGCGGCCAGGGTTTCCTTCAGCGGCGCATCGCCCTTGTCTTCGCGCCAGCCGCGCTTGAACAGTGGCGCGCCGCTGGTGTCGATGGCCAGCTGCTGGCTCTGGGCGTCCAGGTGCAGGTGGATGCGCACCTGCGGGCGCTGCGTGTCCACGCTGGGGCGTTGGCCCTGGCGGGCGCGGAAGCGATCGGCCACGGCGTCCTTGATGCGCAGCGCGGCGAAGTTCAGGCTCTTGAGCGGGCTGCGCTGGGCCGTGGCCTCGATCTTGAAGGTCTGCGCGGGCGTGAACCATTGCTCCCAGGGCACTTGGGCGGCCAGGGCGTAGAGATCGTCCTCGCGCTGGTAGGCCCCTTGCGCCAGCACGATGAGCACGCGCTGCGCGATGCGGCTGTGCAGGTTCAGTTGCATGGCCAGGGCCAGCAACTGCTGGCCATCGGCGCCAGTGTGGATGGCCACGCCAGCGCGTTGCAGCGCCAGCGCCGCCTCGGGCAAGGCGGTGATGCGCTGCACTTCGGCGCCCAGCAACGCTTCGGTGTGCGCGGCGCAGGGCAGGAATAGGTAGGGCACGCTCTGGGCAGCTTGGCGTGTGGTGGCAGGCGCAGCAGCGGGGTTAGGCACAGGGGCAGGGCGGGGCGATGGGGGGCGGCGGGCGGTGGTGGTCACAGGCTTTTGCGCAAATTGGCGGGGGCGATGCGCAGCGCCTCGCGGTATTTGGCCACGGTGCGGCGCGCGCATTCGATGCCCTGCTCCTTGAGCAGGTTGGCGATTTGGTTGTCCGAGAGCGGCTGGCTGGGGTCTTCGGCAGCAATCCATTGCTTGATCAGCGCGCGCACGGCGGTGCTGGAGGCGCTGGCGCCGCTGTCGGTCTCCAGCCCGGAGCCAAAGAAGTATTTGAGCTCGAAGGTGCCTTGCGGCGTGGCCATGTATTTGGCCGTGGTCACGCGCGAGATGGTCGATTCGTGCATGCCCAGCTCCTGCGCGATGTCGCGCAGCACCAGCGGCCGCATGGCGGTGGGGCCATGCACGAAGAAGTCGTGCTGGCGCGCGACGATGGCCTGCGAGACGCGCAAGATGGTGTCAAAGCGTTGCTGGATGTTCTTGATGAACCAGCGCGCCTCCTGCACGCGCTGCTGCAGCTCGGCGTGGCTGCTGCTGCCGCGCAGCGCATTGGCATAGACCTCGTGCACGCGCAGGCGCGGCATGACTTCGGGGTTGATGCGCACCACGAAGTCGCCGCCCTGCGCGCCGCGCCGCTGGCCGGGCTGTCCGGGCTGTGTGGCGTGCACCAGCACGTCGGGTACGATGGCATTGCGCTCGACGTCGGCAAAGCGCCGCCCGGGCTTGGGTTCGAGCCGGGCGATCAGCAGCAGCGCGTCGCGCACCTGCTCGGGCTCGGCCTGGGTGAGCTGGCAGAGCTGGCGCACGTCGCGCTTGGCCAGCAGCTCCAGCGGCTGCTGGCACAGCTGCTGCGCCAGCGCCAGCAGCGCGGGCTCGCAGTCGCAGTGCTCGTCGCGCTGCAGCGCGCGCAGTTGCAGTTGCAGGCATTCGGCCAGGTCGCGCGCGCCCACGCCGGCGGGCTCCATGGTGTGCAGCAGGTTCAGCGCCAGCTGGAAGTGGTGCAGCAGCTCGTCCACGTCCGCCAGGCTGCGCGCCAGCGGCAGGGCCAGGTCTTCGAGCGTGTCCTCCAGGTAGCCGTCCTCGTTGAGCGATTCGATCAGAAAGTCCAGCGCGCAGCGGTCCACGGCGTCGAGGAAGAATTCACCGGCTTGCTGGTGCAGGAAATCGGCCAGCGAGAGGTGCGCGCTGTTGATGTCGGCCGCGTCCACCTCGTCGCCCGCGCCCGCTGCGCCGGACGCGGGCGCATCGCTGCCCCATTCGCCATCGTTGGGGGAAATGTCCATCGAGCCATCGCCGCCCCAGTCCTCGGGCACGGCCTCGAACTCGCGCTCCTCGCTGGCCTGGCCGGTGGCGTCGCTGCCGTCTGCTTCGGCTGCGCCGTCATGGTCGCCATCGTGGCCGCTGCCGCTGTCGTTGCCAGTGGGGCCATCGCGCCCTGGCTCTGGCGCGTCGCCGCCTGCGTGCGGGGCATCTAGGCTGGCTGGGCCGCCATCAACGCCGTCGCTGCCATCGCTTTCTTGCAGCTCCAGAAATGGGTTTTCCTCCAGCATGTGCTCGACCTCTTGCTGCATCTCCAGCGTGGACAGTTGCAGCAGCCGAATTGCTTGCTGCAACTGCGGCGTCAGCGCCAGATTCTGCGAGGTCTTGAGGGAAACGCCGAGCTTCATGGCCGTGCCTTACATGCGGAAGTTCTCGCCCAGGTAGACGCGGCGCACGTCTGGGTCTTCGATGATGTCCTGCGCCGGGCCGTGCGCCAGCACGGCGCCTTCGCTGATGATGCAGGCGCGGTCGCAAATGCCCAGCGTCTCGCGCACGTTGTGGTCGGTGATCAGCACGCCGATGCCGCGCTCTTTGAGAAAGGCGATGCTGCGCTGGATTTCCATCACCGCGATGGGGTCCACGCCGGCAAAGGGCTCGTCCAGCAGGATGAAGCGCGGCTGCGTGGCCAGCGCCCGGGCGATCTCGACGCGGCGGCGCTCGCCGCCCGAGAGCGACAGTGCCGGCGCGCTGCGCAGATGATCAACGCGCAGCTCCTCCAGCAGCTGCTGCAGGCGCTGCCGCACCTGGGCCTTGCCCAGCGGCTTGCCCTGGGCGTCGAGCTGCAGCTCCAGCACGGCCTGCACGTTCTCCTGCACCGTCAGGCGGCGGAAGATCGAAGCCTCTTGCGGCAGATAGGACAGGCCCAGGCGCGAACGCTTGTGAATGGGCATGTCGGTGATGGCATGGCCGTCGATGAGGATTTCGCCGCCATCGCTGCGCACCAGGCCGACGATCATGTAAAACGAGGTCGTCTTGCCCGCGCCATTGGGCCCGAGCAGGCCCACGACCTCGCCCGCCTCCACATCCAGCGAAACGTCCTTGACCACTTTGCGCCCGCCATAGCTTTTTTGCAGGTGGCGCGCCACCAGGCCGCTGGCCGGGGCGTCTGCGGCCCCGCAAGGGGCTGGCCCACGCGGGGCTTGCGTTGCTTGCGTCATGGCGGTGGGCTCAAGGGGCGGTTTGCTGCAGTTGGCTGCTGGGCGCAAGCGGCGTGGCCGGGGCTTTTGCGCCACGGTTGCTACGGTCGTCGCCGCCGCTGGCCTGGCCTGTGGTGCTGGCGCCAATGACGGCGCGCACGCGGCCGCCCTGGCCGGCGGGTGCCGCGCCGCTGCCGCCGCGCGCAGCGCCATCGACGCTGAACTGCCCGCTGCCATTGTGGTAGACGATCTCGCCGCCGCTGATTTCATCGTTGAGCTGCCCGCCCTGGTAGCGGCGCAGCTGCGCCCGGCCCAGCAGGCGCACCCGGTCGGCCTTGCTGTCGTACTCAATGCGTGCGGCCTCGGCCTCCACCGTCTCCTTCGGGGCGCCTTTGGGGGTGTCGCGCTGTTGGCTGAAAAAAGCGCGCCGCGCGCCGCCTGCCTGCACCGTGCCCAGCTGGCTGCCATCGGCGCGCTGCAGCACGCTGAGCGAGTCGCCGCGCAGCACGATGCTGCCTTTGGTGACGACCACGCGGCCGGTGAACACCGTGGTCTGCGTGGCCTCGTCGTGGCGCAGCGCATCGGCTTCGATGTTCATGGGCTGGGCGCGGTCGCTGGCCAGCGCATGCGCCTGGGGCTGGGGCAAGGCCAGAGCCAACAGCACGGCGCTGGTGGCAGCCAGGGGGAGAAACAGGGTCTTGCTCATTGCGGCATGAATTTTGCTTATGGGGGTGCGGCAGATTCTAGAGCGTGTTGGCCCGCTGGCAGGCCTTACCCCTGGGCGGCTGCGCAGCGCCGGGGCATGGCGCGGCAACAGGCCATAAAATCGCCGCGCCCAGCAAGCGGGCTCCGCATGGATTGAGCGGCCAGTTGTGCGCTGCAAGCCGTGCCGGCCCAGCTTGCTGGGCGCGCTTGTTTTGCCAGGCCCGGCCTGCGCCCCGACTGAATCTATGAAGCCACGCACCATTTTCGTCACCACCGCCTTGCCGTATGCGAACGGCACCTTCCACATCGGCCACATCATGGAATACATCCAGGCCGACATCTGGGTGCGCTTTCAGCGCATGCGGGGCCACCGGGTGGATTTCGTTGGCGCTGACGATGCCCACGGCGCGCCCATCATGATCGCGGCGCAGAAGGCGGGGCAGACGCCCGAGCAGTTCGTGGCCGCCATTGCCGCGGGCCGCAAGCAGTATCTGGATGGCTTTCACATCAGCCACGACCACTGGCATTCAACCCACAGCCCGGAGAACACCGAGCTGGCGCAGCAGATCTACCGCGATCTGAAGCAGGCCGGGCTGATTGCCACGCGCACCATCGAGCAGTTCTTCGATCCGCAGCAGGGCATGTTCCTGCCCGACCGTTACATCAAGGGCGAGTGCCCCCGCTGCCACGCCCAGGATCAGTACGGTGACAACTGCGAGGTCTGCGCCAGCGTGTACGCGCCCACCGAGCTGATCGCGCCGTATTCGGCGCTCTCGGGTGCCAAGCCCGTGCTCAAGGAGTCCGAGCATTTCTTCTTCACGCTCTCGGACGCGCGCTGCGTGGCCTTCCTGCAGGAGTGGACGCAAAACGGCAAGCATGTGCAGCCCGAAGTGGCCAACAAGGTCAAGGAATGGTTCACCGTGCGCACCAACCCGGACGGCAGCACCAGCGAGGGCCTGGGCGATTGGGACATCAGCCGCGATGCGCCGTACTTTGGCATCGAAATCCCCGATGCGCCGGGCAAGTACTTCTACGTCTGGCTGGATGCGCCGGTGGGCTACCTGGCCGCGCTCAAGAGCCTGCTGGCGCAGCGCGGCGAGGACTACGAGGCCTACATGGCCAACCCGCAGCTGGAGCAGGTGCACTTCATCGGCAAGGACATCGTCACCTTCCACACCCTGTTCTGGCCTGCGATGCTGCATTTCTCTGGCCGCAAGACGCCCGACCAGATCGCCGTGCATGGCTTTCTGACCGTCAACAACGGCCAGAAGATGAGCAAGAGCCGCGGCACCGGGCTGGATCCGCTCAAGTACCTCAAGCTGGGCATGAACCCCGAGTGGCTGCGCTACTACCTGGCCGCCAAGCTCAATGGCCGCAATGAAGACATTGACTTCAACGCCGAGGACTTCATGGCCCGTGTCAACGCCGACCTGGTGGGCAAGTACGTCAACATCGCCAGCCGCGCCGCAGGTTTTATCGCCAAGCGTTTCGATGGCCGCCTGGGTCTGCCCACGGGCGATGGCCAGGCGCTGCTGCAAACCCTGCGCGCCAAGGCCGATGGCATCGCCGATGCCTATGAGCGGCGCGACACCGCGCGCGCGCTGCGCGAGGCCATGCTGCTGGCCGACCGCGTCAACGAATACGTGGACGCCAACAAACCCTGGGAGCTGGCCAAAGACCCGGCCCAGGGCGAGCGCCTGCACGACGTGTGCAGCACCTGCATCGAGGCCTTTCGCATCCTCACCATCTACCTCAAGCCCGTGCTGCCTGCGCTGGCCGCCCAGGTCGAGGGCTTTTTGCAGGTCGCTCCCTTCAACTTTGCCGATGCGCAAACGCCGCTGGGCGCGGGCCAGGCCATCGCCGGCTTCAAGCACTTGATCCAGCGAGTGGAGGAAAAACAGCTCGATGCCTTGTTCGAGGCCCCGGCCGCGCCCGCCGCTGAGCCTGCCGAGACGAAGAAGGAAGCCAAGAAAAAAGCCGCCCCGGCCTTTGACCCCCAGGCCCCTGGCGGCGAGCCGCTGGCCGAGACCATCAGCATCGACGACTTCGCCAAGATTGACCTGCGCATCGCCAAAATCCTGCAGTGCAGCGCCGTCGAGGGCTCGAGCAAGCTGCTGCAGCTCACGCTGGACGTGGGCGAGCGCGACGCGCACGGCCAGCCCAAGACCCGCAACGTCTTCAGCGGCATTGCCAGCATGTACCAGCCCGAGCAGTTGGTGGGCAAGTTCACCGTCATGGTTGCCAACCTGGCGCCGCGCAAGATGAAGTTTGGCCTCTCCGAAGGCATGGTGCTGGCCGCCAGCCACGCCGACGAGGGCAGCCAGCCGGGCATTTACGTGCTCGAACCCTTGCCCGGCGCGCAGCCGGGCATGCGCGTGCGTTGAGCTGCGCGTGTGCAGCGCACATGAAAAAAGCAGCGCC
>JAUMYI010000084.1:0-8336 GCA_030528705.1 Comamonadaceae bacterium
CGCTCAGGAGTTTTTGCGCTTTCACGCCGGTGTCGTATTCGGCCGATTGCGGGCAATAGCCGCAGTTCTCGGGGCAGCCGCCGGTCTTGACGGAGAGCAGCGTGGCCAGCTCCACATCGCCCTTGGGCCAGTGCTGGCGGTGCACGGTCTGGGCCTGGTAGAGCAAGTCCATGAAAGGCAAATCCAGCAGTTGCTCGATGGCCTGCACGCTCCAGCGCTGGGGCTTGGCATCGGCCTGTGGCTTTTGGCGGCGCGGCGCGTGAAAGACCAGCGGCTGGCCGCCATCGAGCGGCGCGGCAGGCGCCTCGAAGGGTGTGGTGTAGGTTTCCATCTCCGTCCTTTTTCTCATGGCTGCGCCCACGGCAGGGCGCAGCGTTCAGTGCATTTCAGCGCATTCATGGGGTGTCTGTGCCAGCGGCCTGCACCCAGCCCGATTGTTCTTCGGCAGGGCCGCGCCGGCACGGGTCAGCGCGCCAGATGGGTCGCACTTCATGCCAAAGCGCGGGCCAATTGCCACCAATGCCAGCCCTTCAAATCAGGCCGACTGGCGCAGCACTGCCCCGGCCAGCGCCGCCAGCAGCAGCACGATATTGGGGATGACGCTGAGCAAAAAGCCCGGCGCGCGGCTGGCTGGATCGGCCAGGTACTGGCGGCAGTACAGCAGCCGCCCGATCAGGTAGACCACGCCAATGCCGGCAATCGCGGCATTGGGCCAGTACATGCTGGCAATCAACAACGCGGGCAGGAAGCACACCAGCTGCTCCAGCGTGTTCATCTGCACGCGCAAGGCGCGCTCGAACATCTCATGCCCGGTCATGGCTGGCGCCTTGACGCCGTACTTTGCGCGCATGCGGCCCACCAGAACGCCAAAAGCCAGAAACTGGGCGACGGCCAGCAAAGCGACGATGTGCACGTAGTTCATGTTCATGGTGATTTCTCCCACAAGCAAGCAATGGGGCCTTGGGCACAGCCGCAGGGCACAGGGCGCTGCAGCATGGCCTGCAGCGCAGGCCATGCTGCATGTCCATTCAGGTCAGCGGTGCATCACTCGAATTCGAGGATCACCTGATCCACGGCCAGCGACTCGCCTTTGCTAGCAACGACCTTGCCGACCACGCCATCCTGCGCAGCAAACAGCACGTTCTCCATCTTCATGGCCTCGATCACGGCCAGACGCTCGCCGGCCTGCACCTTCTGGCCGGGCTCGACCTCGACGTTGACCAGCAGGCCGGGCATGGGCGAGAGCAGGAATTTGGACAGATCAGGCGGCGCCTTGAACGGCATGAGGCGAAACAGCTCGGCGCGGCGCGTGGACAGCACCACGGCCTCGATCTGGCGCCCGTTGTGGCTGATGCGCAGCGCCAGCGGGCTCTTGCCCACGCCGCGCTCGATCTGCGCCGTGAAGGGCTGGCCGTTGACCGTGCCCTGCACCGCCACCTGGTGGCCCAGCACAGTCCGCGCCTGCAGCTCATAGCGTTTTCCGCCGATCACGACCACGGCCTTGTCGCCCTGCTCGTGCTCGTACTGCTCGACCAGCGCATCGACATAGGTGTGCAGGCCCTGACGGGCATCGAGCTCAATGACGACGAATTCCTTGCCCACGCGCACTTCCTGGCCGGCAAACTGGCCGGAGATGCGGCTGGCGCGATCACGGAAACGCAGCGTCGTCCACGCGGCCAACGCCTGCAGGAATTCGGGCTCGTCATGGCGCACGTCCTCGGCGTGAAAGCCCTCGGGGTAGTGCTGAGCGATAAAGCCGGTGTTGAAATTGCCCGAGACGAAATCGGGGTGCGAGAGCAGCGCCGCCTGGAACGGGATGTTGCTGTTGATGCCGCGGATGACGAAGCCGTTGAGCGCCTCGCGCATGCGGGCGATGGCATCTGCGCGATCTTTGCCGTGCACGATGAGCTTGGCGATCATGGAGTCGTAGTACATCGGGATTTCGCCGCCTTCGTACACGCCTGTATCCACACGCACGCCGTAGTCCGTGCTGGCCTGGCCCTGGAACAGGTTTTGCTCCGGCGGCACGAAGCGCACCAGCCGGCCCGTGCTGGGCAGAAAGCCGCGGAACGGGTCTTCGGCGTTGATGCGGCACTCGATGGCCCAGCCCTCCAGCTTCACGTCGGCCTGGGTGAAGGCCAGTTTTTCACCGGCAGCGATGCGGATCATCTGCTCGACCAGATCCAGCCCGGTGATGCACTCGGTCACCGGGTGCTCCACCTGCAAGCGGGTGTTCATCTCCAGAAAGTAGAAGTCCTGGTTCTTGCCGACCACGAATTCCACCGTGCCCGCGCTCTGGTACTTCACGGCCTTGGCCAGCGCCACGGCCTGCTCGCCCATGGCCTTGCGGGTTTCGGCGCTGATGAAGGGCGAAGGCGCTTCTTCGATCACTTTCTGGTGGCGGCGCTGGATGGAGCACTCGCGCTCGTGCAGATAGACCACGTTGCCGTGCGCATCGCCCAGCACCTGGATTTCGATGTGGCGCGGCTGCTCGACGAATTTCTCGATGAACACGCGGTCGTCGCCAAAGGAGTTGCGCGCCTCGTTGCGGCAGGACTCGAAGCCCTCCAGCGCCTCCTTGTCGTTGAAGGCCACGCGCAGGCCCTTGCCGCCGCCGCCGGCGCTGGCCTTGATCATCACCGGGTAGCCAATGCCCTTGGCGATTTCCACGGCCTTTTCGGCCGATTCGATCGGGTCGTTGTAGCCGGGGATGGTGTTGACCTTGGCCTCGTTGGCGAGCTTCTTGGAGGCGATCTTGTCGCCCATGGCGGCAATGGCCTCGTATTTGGGGCCGATGAAGGCGATGCCGTTTTCCTCCACCTTGCGCGCGAACTCCTCGTTCTCGCTCAAGAAGCCGTAGCCGGGGTGGATGGCCTCGGCGCCGGTGGCTTTGGCCACCTCGATGATCTTGTCGCCCAGCAGGTAGGACTCGCGCGAAGGCGGCGGCCCCAGGCGCACGGCCTCGTCGGCCATTTGCACGAAGCGTGCCTCCTTGTCGGCGTCGGAATACACGGCCACGGTGGCAATGCCCATTTTCTTAGCCGTGGCAATGACGCGGCAGGCAATTTCGCCGCGGTTGGCAATGAGGATTTTTTTAAACATGGTTTTGTTCCCTTGGGTCAAAGTGTTCGAATGTTTTCTCAGGCCGAATTCAGGCCGTCGTCAAAGAAATCGCTATCAACATGCTGAATGCGCAGCGTTTTGCTTGTGCTCACGCCCACGCCATGCTCCACCATCAAACGCGCCAACTGCGCGCCGTCGATCAAGGCCACTTTCTGGTTTTGCAACCGAGTAACAAAATCACGCGCATCGCGCGAAAACTCAGCGCTGGTGATGAATACGCCCTTGTTAGCGCCTGCACCCGTCAAGGCTCCCAGGAATTGTTGCACTTCGGGACGGCCCACACTTTGTGCGGTGTAGCGCTTGGCCTGAATGTAGATGCTGCTCAGACCCAGCTTATCTTCATGCACTAGGCCATCCACACCGCCATCGCCGCTGTAGGGCGTGACTCGGCCAGAGGATTCGTCAAAGCCGTAGCCCATGGCCAGCAGCACATCAACCACCAGGCGTTCAAAGTGCTGCGGCTGCATTTGCTTGACACGCTCCAACACATCCGCACACAAGCGCTCAGTCAATTGCGCCATCACGGTTTCAAGAACCTCTTGCGGGTCTTGTTGCTGCTGTTGATTGGGTGGCGCAAGGGGCTGCCCGACACTGAGCGCGGCTTTCCCCTGGGGAGTAATTTGCACCACGCCGCGTTTGGGTGAATCCAGCAAACCCTCTTGCTTCAGGTAATAGCGCGCCCACCAAACCATGTTGGGAAATTTGAGCTCCCCGCTGCTGGCATAGCGGGCGCTTGTGTCTTCTGCAGTCAAAGCCAGCGCCTGCTCCAGTGCAGACACCACATCAGACATGCGGTGTTCTTGCCCGTCAGCCAGCGCGGTCAGCAGGGCTTGTTTGATCGTAGAGGTGTCGGGTATTGCCATGTGTCTTGTCCTTTTCTACTCAAACTCAAGCACTGCCCTGCACCGCCTGCCATACCGGAGTCAAGGCCGCACGTATTTGCTGCATCGTCATGGCGCGAATGGGCAGGTCTTGCAAAAGCGCGGGGGCGGGTTGCAGGGCTTGCAGCCAGTGCTCAATGGTGCGCTCGGCGTCCTTGGGCTTGATGCCGCCGGCACGCGCCACTTGCAGCAGTTGGCGGCGGCCGGGGGTGCGGCCTTCACCGGCCACGCTGGTGCTGTGCTCGCCGCCGGGGCCGTGGCTGAAGGTCATGTCGAATGCGGGCGAGAGGCGCCAGCGGCCATCGGCGTCCATCAGGTAAGCAAAGTTCTTGGCGTGGTCGTCGCGGTTGTGGGTGAGCACGTTGAACACGCAGCGTTCGAACGCCTTGAGGGTTTCGCGATAATCGCCCGTCAGGCGCGCGGTGGCCAGCAGCACGGTGCTGTAGTCCAGCGCGGGCAGGCGGTGGTCGGCGTGCAGCGCGGCGGCCAGGCTGAGCATGGGCACGCGCACTTGCGCGCCGCTGCCGGGTAGGCGCAGGCGGTCAAAGCGCCGCACGCCAAAAGCGGCGTGGCTACCAGCCAGCGCGAAGTAGCGCGGCTCGGGCATGTCCATGCCGCCGGCGCGCGCCAGGCGGGCGTACAGCGTTTCGATGGCGCAGACCTCGCGGTGCTCGCCCTGGGCGGGGAACTTGATCAGCCAGGGCTCTCCCTGGGCCTGGGTGGCGGGCGCATCGGACGTGACAGGCGTGTCAGCCATGAAGCGCGCCGCCCCTGGGAGCCAGCGCAGCAAGGCCTTGGGGCGCGCGCCCTGGGGCGAGCCGCCCACCAGCAGCAGGCGTTGCAACTGGGCCTCGGGCGTGGCGTCCGGCCCTTCTTCCGTGCTGGCCAGCAGACTTTGCACGTCGCGCGCCAGGGCGGCCAAGCTGATGCCTGTGGGCAAAGGCTCGATCAAGGGATGTGCAGGCTCGAAAGACCACGCACCCATGGCCGATTCGCCCACCATGGCCAGACGTTCGAGCACGGAGACGGCGCGCGGATCGCGCCCCTGGCGGCGCAGGGCGCGATCCATCAGCAGCATCCCCCAGCCGTCGGGCAGCGCATCGGCAATGAAGCCTGGCAAACCGTGCGCATGGGCCGGCCCGGTCAAGGCCGCAGGCGCGGCGCCCGCACGCGGCAGGGGCGCGCGCAGGGGCGAGAACTCGCGCCCGCGCTCGATGGCCTCACGCGAATACTCGAACAGCAAACGGCTACCCACCTGCGCCAACTGCCCGGCCAGCCAGCGCTCGCCCCAGCCGTCATAAAAGACGTTCAGGCGCGTGATGGGCGGCAGGCTCAGAAGACTCATGCACCCGCTCCACCGGCAGGGCCAGACAGGCGCGGCTTGCTGGCGCGCTGACGCCGGGCGGCGGCGGCCTGCTGCTCGGCCTGGGCGATGGTTTGCGGAGCGTGCACGAACAAGGCGTCGAGCTCCTGCGCCACCTGCAAAGCCTGCGCCACGCGCACCAGCAGCTCCAGTGAGGCCTGGCCCGAAGCCTCCAGCCGTCGGACGGACGACAGCGAGGCGCCTGCCATCGCAGCCAGCTCCTGCTGCGAGATGTTGCGCGCCAGCCGCAGCGCGCGCAGGCGCTCGCCAAGCACTCGGCAGACGGATTCGGGTGGGATCAGAGACAACATGCAAGACAGATCTCAATTCAATAGCCCAAATATGAGCGATTAATGCCATTTTTCGCAATCTATCGCTCATATAAGAGCCATTGATCTGATTCTTACAGCGGGATGTTGTCGTGCTTGCGCCAGGGGTTGTCCAGCTGCTTGTCCTTGAGCATGGTCAGGCTGCGGCAGATGCGCTTGCGGGTTTCGTGCGGGTGGATGACGTCGTCGATGAAGCCGCGCGCCCCTGCGACGAAGGGGTTGGCAAAGCGGGCCTTGTATTCGGCCTCGCGGGCGGCGAGTTTTTCCGGGTCGTTCTTGTCCTGGCGGAAGATGATTTCCACCGCGCCCTTGGCGCCCATGACGGCGATCTCGGCGTTGGGCCAGGCCAGGTTGACATCGCCGCGCAGGTGCTTGGAGGCCATCACGTCGTAGGCGCCGCCGTAGGCCTTGCGGGTGATGACGGTGATCTTGGGCACGGTGGCTTCGGCATAGGCAAAGAGCAGCTTGGCGCCGTGCTTGATGATGCCGCCGTATTCCTGCGCGGTGCCGGGCATGAAGCCGGGCACGTCCACGAAGGTGACGATGGGAATGTTGAAGGCATCGCAAAAGCGCACGAAGCGCCCGGCCTTGATGCTGCTCTTGATGTCCAGGCAGCCGGCCAGCACCAGCGGCTGGTTGGCGACGATGCCCACGGTCTGGCCGTTCATGCGCGCCAGGCCGATGACGATGTTCTTGGCGTAGTCCGGTTGCAGCTCGAAGAAGTCGTCGTTGTCCACGACTTTGAGGATGAGTTCCTTGATGTCGTAGGGCAGGTTGGGGTTGGCAGGCACCAGGGTGTCGAGGCTGTAGTCCATGCGGTCGGCCGGGTCGCTGGTGGGGCGCACGGGCGGTTTTTCGCGGTTGGACAGCGGCAGGTAGTTGTAGAGCCGGCGCACCATCATCAGGGCTTCGACGTCGTTCTCGAAGGCCATGTCGGCCACGCCGCTCTTGCTGCTGTGGGTGAGCGCGCCGCCGAGTTCTTCGGCGGTGACTTCTTCGTGGGTGACGGTTTTGACGACTTCGGGGCCGGTGACGAACATGTAGCTCGAATCCTTGACCATGAAGATGAAGTCGGTCATGGCCGGCGAATACACCGCGCCGCCAGCGCAAGGGCCCATGATGACGCTGATTTGCGGCACGACGCCCGAGGCCAGCACGTTTTGCTGGAACACGTCGGCATAGCCGCCCAGCGAGGCCACGCCTTCCTGGATGCGCGCGCCTCCCGAGTCGTTCAGGCCGATGACGGGGGCGCCGACCTTCATGGCCTGCTGCATGATCTTGACGATTTTCTCGGCGTGGGCTTCGGAGAGCGCGCCGCCGAAGACGGTGAAGTCCTGGCTGAAGACGAACACCAGGCGACCGTTAATCATGCCGTAGCCGGTGACGACGCCGTCGCCGGGGATTTTGGTGTTTTGCATGCCGAAGTCGGAGCAGCGGTGCTCGACGAACATGTCCCACTCTTCAAAGGTGCCTTCGTCGAGCAACAGCTCAATGCGCTCACGCGCGGTGAGCTTGCCCTTGGCGTGCTGCGCGTCAATGCGCTTTTGCCCGCCTCCCAGAAGGGCTTGCTCGCGTTTGGCCTGGAGTTGTTCAACGATTTCTTGCATGGCTTTCCTTCATGCCCCTGGGGGCCGGTTCGTGTTGAATGGTTGAGGTTCAGAGCGTCACGCTCTAGGAGTGGGTGTGGGTGGCAGTTGCCGCATCGGTGTGGCTGGCCGCGCCTGCGCCATAGGCATCGAGCAATTGGCGCGCGGCCGTGGAAGCGGCCATCTGCCCTTGCAGCACCTGCTCTTGCAATTGCGGCAGCAAGGCCTTGACGGCAGCCTGTTGGCGAAAGGCGAGCTTGAGCCCGGCGTCGATGCGCTCCCACATCCAGGTCATGGCCTGTTTTTGGCGGCGCAGCATCAATTGGCCATTTTCGGTTTGCAGCTGGCGATAGGCGCTGACGGTGCTCCAGAAGGTGTCTACCCCCGTGCCTTGCAGCGCGCTGATTTGGATGACTTTGGGCGACCAATGCCGGCCATCGTGCTGCTCGGCCGTGCCATGCATGCCCAGCAAGCGCAGCGAGCTGGTGATTTGCGCCTGCGCCCGCGTGGCGGCTTTGGGGTCGATATCGGCTTTGTTGATGACCACCAGATCGGCCATCTCCATCACGCCTTTTTTGATGGCCTGCAAATCGTCGCCCGCGTTGGGCAATTGCAGCAGGGTGAACATATCCGTCATCCCCCAGGCAGCGGTCTCGCTCTGGCCCACGCCCACGGTCTCGACGATCACCACGTCATACCCGGCAGCCTCGCACACCAGCATGGCTTCGCGGGTTTTTTCGGCCACACCGCCCAGATTGCCGCCTGAAGGGCTGGGGCGAATGTAGGCACTCTCCTGCACGGAGAGCTGCTCCATGCGCGTTTTGTCGCCCAGGATGGAGCCGCCAGTGACGCTGGATGAGGGGTCGATGGTGAGCACCGCCACACGGTGCCCTTGCCCGATCAGATACAGCCCCAGAGCTTCAATGAATGTGGATTTGCCCACGCCCGGCACCCCACTGATGCCCAGGCGAAACGCCTTGCCAGTGTGCGGCAGCAGCGCGGTCAGCAGCGCATCGCCCTGCGCGCGGTGGTCAGCGCGGGTCGATTCCAGCAG
>JAUMYI010000084.1:8436-10114 GCA_030528705.1 Comamonadaceae bacterium
CCTCACAAAATCTCGAACGCCCGCCCATCGGGCAGGCGGTAGCGCGAGAAGTCGCGCTGGTCCAGCGTCATGATGCGGGTGATGCCCGTGTCGGCTGCCAGCCAGTAGAGCGATGCATCGGCCAGGTCCATCTCGGTGCGCGGGCGCTCGGTATAGCGGCGCATCAGCGGCACGAACTCCAGCAGCGCCTCCTGGCCGAATGGAAAGACCGAAACCGCCCCCTCGCCCAGCCAGTTGAGCATGTCAAAGCGCTGCGGCGGCTCCAGCAGGTAGCTGGCTTCCACCACGCAGGGCCAGGTGGTGGACAGCACCCAACGCTCCAGGCCGGCGAGCGCCAGCAGGTCGCGGTAGCGCTCGCCGTGCGGCTGGCCCAGGCCGAACATGGCCACCAGGGCGCTGGCGTCAATCAAGGCTGATGCCATGCTTGGCTTTCAGCTTGGCGATCAACGCGGCGCGCGCGGCCTCGGTGTCGTAGGGCGCGCTGGGCTCGGCCACGAAAGCCTGGGCGAGTCTTTGCGTTTCAGGGTTCTGGGCCGATTCGGCCTTCACCTTGAGAAAAAGCTGGTACGGATCCTTGCGCCCCAGCGCACGCTCCACCGCGTCGATGATGAATTGCGACTTGGTGATGCCCTTGCGCTGCGCGGCCAGCTCCAGCTCTTTTTCCAGCAGCGGTTCCATGCGGACGGATACGGCCATGATGCAGCTCCCAAACAGTCAAATACCGTATTACTGTATCACACACCCTCGCTTCAATTCTCAAGCGCCACGGCCTTTCTGATCTGCTCCAGCACATCCTTGGCGCTGGCCGGGATGGGGGTGCCTGGGCCGTACACGCCTTTGACGCCCGCCTCGAACAGGAAGTCGTAGTCCTGCGCGGGGATCACGCCGCCGACGAAGACGATGATGTCGTCCGCGCCTTGTTTTTTCAGCTCGGCAATGATGGCGGGCACCAGCGTCTTGTGGCCAGCGGCCAGCGTGGAGACGCCCACGGCGTGCACGTCGTTTTCGATGGCCTGGCGCGCGCACTCTTCAGGAGTCTGGAACAGCGGGCCCATGTCCACGTCGTAGCCCAGATCGGCAAAGGCGGTGGCCACCACTTTGGCGCCACGGTCGTGCCCGTCCTGGCCGAGCTTGGCGATCATCACGCGCGGGCGGCGGCCTTGCTCCTCGGCAAATTGGTTGATTTCCTGCTTGAGTTTCTCCCAGCCCTCGGCCGAGTCGTAAGCGGCAGCGTACACACCAGTGACCTTTTGCGTATCGGCGCGGTGGCGCCCAAAGACTTTTTCCAGCGCATCAGAGACCTCGCCCACTGTGGCGCGCAAGCGGATGGCCTTGATGGACAGATCCAGCAGGTTGCCTTCGCCCGTGGCGGCTGCATCGGTCAGTGCATCCAGCGCGGCCTGCACGGCGGCGCTGTCGCGGGTTTCGCGAATCTTCTTCAGTCGCGCGATCTGGCCATCGCGCACTTTCATGTTGTCGATTTCCAGAATTTCTACCGGGTCTTCCTTGGCCAGCTTGTATTTGTTGACGCCGACGATCACGTCCTTGCCGCTGTCGATGCGCGCTTGCTTTTCAGCAGCGGCGGCCTCGATCTTGAGCTTGGCCCAGCCGGAGTCGACCGCCTGCGTCATGCCGCCCATTTGCTCGACTTCCTCGATGATGGCCCAGGCGGCATCGG
>JAUMYI010000085.1 GCA_030528705.1 Comamonadaceae bacterium
GACTGGCCGCTGCCGCCCAGGCCAGCCGTCAGGCTGATGCTGGGGTAGTAGCTGGCGCGCAGCGCATCGCCATCGGCCAACGTGGCGCGCAGCCGGGCCTCTGCGGCCTGCACGTCGGGGCGGCGCGCCAGCACCTGGGCCGGCAGATGCAGCGGCAGCTCGGGCAGCTCGCCCGCAGGCAGGGCCTGGGGCTCGCCACCTGGCAGCAGCGCGGCCAGGGCATCGGCCGTGGGCGGCTGGCCCAGCAGCACGGCCAGCGCATGGCGCGTGCTGGCGCGCGCCTGCTGCAGGGCCGCCAGCGCCGCTTGCTGCGCGGCCACGTTGCGCGCGGCCTGCTGGCGCTCCAGGCCGGAGACGCCGCCAGCCTCATACTGCGCCTGCACCAGCGCCTGGGTGCGCCGGGCGTGCTCCAGGCTGCGCGCGCCGCTGGCAATCTGCTCGTTCTGGTGCGCCAGCTGCCAATACAGCGTGGCCACGCCAGCTTGCAGGATCAGCGCCGTGCTGCGCTGATCCTGCTGCGTGGCGCTGTGGCGCCATTGCGCCGCATCGCGCTGGCTGGCCAGCTTGCCCCACCAGTCCAGCTCGTAGCTCAGATTCAGGCCCAGGCTGTGGCTTTGGCCACTGCGCCCAGCCTCGAAGTCGCGGCTGGCGCCGGCCGAGGCGCTGGCGCCCAGGCTGGGGCGGGCCTTGTCCTGCGCCAGGCCCAGCGCCAGCTCGGCCTGGCGGATGTTCCAGGCCGCCAGCGCCATGTCGGGGCTGTGCTGCAGGGCCTGGGCGATCAGATGGTTGAGCTGCGCATCGCCCAGCGCCGTCCACCACGGCGCGAACTGCGCTGATTGCTCTGGCGCGGCCCTTGCATCGGCGGGCGCGGCTGCGGGCTGGCTGCTCCAGTTGGCAGGCACGGCCAGCGGCGGCGGGGCGTAGGCCGTTTGCAGGCTGGCACAGCCTGCCAGCGCCAGGGCGCAGGCCGCGCCCAGCGCGGCGCGGCGGGGGGTATGAAAAGGGTCAGGGTTCATCACACGCATGTCATTGCGATTCACGTTGCGGCTCCTTGCATCGTGTGAACACGCTCTAGTTGCGCGACAGCGCGTCGATGGGATTGAGGCGCGCGGCGTTGCGCGCTGGCAGAAAGCCGAACACGATGCCGATCAGCGATGAGCAGGCAAAGGCCCAGAGCATGGACTGCGCCGAGAAGAGCAGCTGGAAGTCGCGGCTGAAATGCGCGAACAGCTCGCCAAAGGCCAGCGCGCCGCCAATGCCCAGCAGGCCGCCGATCACGCACACCAGCACGGCCTCGATCAGAAATTGCTGCTGGATGTCGCTCTGGCGCGCGCCCACGGCCATGCGCACGCCGATCTCGCTGGTGCGCTCGGTGACCGAGACGAGCATGATGTTCATCACGCCAATGCCGCCCACCAGCAACGAGATCACGGCGATCGAGGCCACCAGCAAGGTCATGGTGCGCGTGGTGTTCTCGATGGTCTGGCGGATGGTGTCGGAGTTCATCAGGAAGAAATCCTGGCGACCGTGGCGCTGCGTGAGCAGCTGCGTGATGCCGGCCTCGGCCGCCTGCGAGGAGGCCTCGTCGCGCACGCGCACGGTGATGGTGCTGACGTGGCTTTGCCCGGAGATGCGGCCCATCACCGTGGTGTAAGGCACGTAGACGGTGACGCTGCCCGAGTCCGGGTTGAAGCCCGCCGCCTGCGGCTGCAGCACGCCCACGATGCGCACCGGCACGCGCCCCAGCAGCAGCACCTGGCCGATGGGGTCGCGGCCATCGGCGAAGAAGGTCTTGCGCGCGTTGTCGTCGATCACCGCCTCCTGCGCGCGCGCCTGCACGGCCTCGCGCCCGAACCAGCGCCCGGCGGCCAGCCGCAGGCCGCGCACCTGGAAGAACTGCTCGCCCACGCCGCGCACCTGGCCGCTGGATTCGACGTTGCCATGGCGCACGGTGGCCGCGCTGTTGACGCTGGGCGTAACGCTGTCCACATAGCCTTGCTGCGCCAGCGCATCGGCATCGGCGGCCACCAGCGTGCGGATGCGACTGGCCTGGCGATCGCCAAAGCCGCTGCCGGGGCGGATGTCGATGGTGTTGGTGCCGATGGAGGCGATCTCCTTGAGTATCGCGTGGCGCGAGCCCTCGCCCAGCGCCACCACCGAGACCACCGAGGCAATGCCGATGATGATGCCCAGCATGGTCAAAAAGGTGCGCAGCCGGTGCGCATTCATGGCCCGCAGCGCCATCTGCAGGGCCTCGCCCAAGCGGCCCAGCACGGCCAGCGGCGCCGGGCGCGCTGCGACGGCATGGGCCGCGCCGGGGCCAGCAGCCGCTGCCTCGCCCTGCCCTGCCGCGCCGCGCTGTGGCGCATTGGGCCGGTCGCTGACGATTTGCCCGTCGTGGATTTCGATGATGCGCTGCGCATGGCGCGCCACCTGCATGTCGTGCGTGACGATGACGATGGTGTGGCCCTCATCGTGCAGCTGCGCCAGGATGCGCATGACTTCCTCGCCCGAGGCCGAGTCCAGTGCGCCGGTGGGCTCGTCGGCCAGAATCACCTGGCCGCCATTCATCAGCGCCCGCGCAATGGACACGCGCTGCTGCTGCCCGCCCGAGAGCTTGCCCGGCGGGTGTGCCGTGCGCTCGCCCAGGCCCAGGCGTTCGAGCAGCTGGCGCGCGCGCGCCTGGCGCTGCGCCGCCGGGGCGCCGGCATAAATGGCCGGCACCTGCACGTTGTCCTGCGCGCTCAGATCCGGCAGCAAGTGGTAGCGCTGGAAGATGAAGCCGAAGTACTCGCGCCGCAGCTGCGCCAGCGCATCGGCATCGAGCTGCGCCGTCTCGCGCCCGTCGATGCGGTACACGCCGCGCGTGGGCTGATCCATGCAGCCCAGGATGTTCATCAGCGTGGACTTGCCCGAGCCGGACTGGCCGACGATGGCCAGCATCTCCCCGGCGTGGATGTCCAGGTCGATGTCCTTGAGCACGGCGATCGTGCCCTCCCCGGCGGGGAATTCGCGCCGCAGCTGGCGCAGTTGCAGCAAGGGCGCGCCAGCGCGGGCCGCGCCATGCTGGCGCTGGTTGGCAGAGTGCACCGGGCCAGCCCTCCTTACAGGCGCATGCCGCGCGGGCCGCGCGCGCCGCTGCCCGGGCGCAGGGCCGCCGAAGGCCCCGAGGCATCGGCCACCACCACGCGCTCGCCTTCCTGCAGGCCAGCGGTGATCTCGGCCGTGATCTGGTTGTTCAGCCCGACCTGCACGCGGCGCGGGCTGCTCTTGCCATCGGCGCCGAGCACGCGCACCGCATAGCTGCCATCGGCGCCGCGTTCGCCCAGCGCCGCGGCCGGCACGGTCAGCACGTCCTGCACCGCCGCCTGCACGATGTAGACCTGCGCCGTCATCGCAATGCGCAGGCGGTGCTCGGGGTTGGGCACGTCAAACAGGCCGTTGTAGTAGATGGCCGCCGCCGTGCCGGCATTGCTGGCGTTGGCGGCGGCGCTGGCGCTGCTGATCGACTCGGGCGCGGGCTCGACGGTGCGCAGCCTGGCCTCGTAGCGGCGCTCGGGCTCGCCCAGGATGGTGAAATACACCGGCTGGCCGGGCCGCACGCGCGTGACGTCGGCCTCGGAAATCTCGGCCTTGATGGTCATGGTGTCCAGCTGCGCGAGCACGACGATGGTCGGCGCCGACTGGTTGGCGTTGACGGTCTGGCCCTCCTTGGTGACGATGGCCACGATCTGGCCGTCCATGGGCGCGACGATGCGCGTGTAGCCCAGGTTCAGGCGCGCGGTATCGGCGCTGATCTCGGCCTGGGCCACGCGCGCTTTTTGCGACTCGATGTTGGCCTGCGCCACCTTGTAGGCCAGCTCGGCGGCTTCCAGGTCGGCGTGCGAATTGGCATCGGCCGCGCGCAAGCGGCGCTGGCGCTCGTAGCTGGACTTGGCCTGCGCCAGGGTAGCGCGCTGCGCGGCCAAATCGGCGCGCGCCGTGGTCAGGGCCGCCTCGGCATTGCGCAAGGCGTTTTGCTGCGTCAGCGAGTCGATCTCGGCGATCAGCTCACCGGCCTTGACGTTCTGCCCCAGCTGCACCGCCAGGTGCTTGAGCTGGCCGGAGACCTGCGCGCCCACATTCACCTGCTGCAAGGCTTCGAGCTTGCCCGAGGCCAGCACCGTCTGCTCAATGCTGCCGCGCGCCACCGGCGCGGTGAGGTACTGCGGCCCTTCGCCGGCTGCCAGCCGCTGCTGGCGCACGGCCCAGCCCAGCCCCGCCAGCAGCGCCAGCATCAGCAGCCACAGCCACCAGCGCCTGTTCTTTGTTTGCATGGTCGTGGTTTCAATCGTGGCAGCGGCGGCCGTGCCTGCGCGGCCGCCGCTGTGTTCTTGGAAATTGCTTGGAAATTTGCTGCCTGCCCTGCGCAGCGGCGCCATTGTGGCGCGCCCACAGCGCACGGCATTTGAGCGCCGCGTAAACCGCAGGTAAAGCGCCCAGGGCAGTTCGGCCCTGCGCGGGGGGCAAAAGTGCATAACACGCTCTAACCCCAATGCCGCCCTCGGTCAAAGCGCCGCACAATGCCGCGCGCCATTACCATGCCGCAGGCAGGCGCGCCGGGCTGGCCCGCGCGCGTGCCCGAAGAGCCAGGGCCAACGCAGCCTGTTCCATCAACGATTTCTGGAGACCACCGCCATGCCCCTGTACCCCCACATCATGGTGCCCATCGACGGCACGGAAACATCACTGTGCGCCATCGGCCACGCCAAGGCCATCGCCAAGGCCTTTGGCAGCACGGTGCTGGTGCTGTACGTGGTGGACCCCTACCCGTTCACCGGCATCGGCACCGATCTGGCCTATGGCCAGGCGCAGTACGTGGCCGAATCCAGCGAGCAAGGCCAACAGGCCCTGCAGCAGGCGCGCGCCGAGCTAGAAGCCGAAGGCCTGGCCGTGCAAACCCTGTCGCTGGAAGGCTCGATCGTGCAAAACACCATCTCTGATGTCGTCCAGGAGCGCGGCATCTCGCTGATCATCATGGCCTCGCACGGCCGCTCCGGGCTGGAGAAGTTCCTGCTGGGCAGCACCACCGACCGCGTGCTCGGCTCGGTGCAGGTGCCTGTGATGGTGGTGCGCAAAACCGCCGATGCGGCAGCGGCCACAGCCAGCGAGGCGGCGCCAGTGCCCATGCCGCCTTGTTAGAGCGTGTTCAGCCGGGCAGACACCGGGCAGACGCGCCGGGATTTTGAACAGGTGCTCTGAACGGGCCTCAGTGCCCACGGCCCAGCAGGCGCTTGGCGCCCATTACCAGCGCCACGATCAACAAGCCGGCCACCAGGCCCACCAGGCCATTGCCCAGGGTGTTGACCCACAGGCTTTCGGGGTTGCCCGTCCACTGCTGCGCCAGGTGCTCGATGGCGTGGTGCACGGCCTGCAGGCCATGCACGAGAATGCCGCCGCCGACCAGGAACATCGCCGCCATGCCCACAACCGACAGGGTTTTCATCAACCAAGGGGCGGCCCAGAGGATGGCCTTGCCCAGGCCTTGGCGCCAGGCTTGGCGCTGGCTGGACAGCCACAGCCCCAAATCATCGAGCTTGACGATGCCCGCCACCAGCCCATAGACCAGCACCGTCATGGCCAGCGCCAGCAGCGACAGCACCAGGGCCTGCTCGGCAAAGGCCCGGCCTTCGACCACGCCCAGCACGATGGCGACGATCTCGGCCGAGAGAATGAAATCCGTGCGGATTGCGCCCTTGATCTTGGCCGCTTCGTCCAGCGGCGGCTCGGCCCCGCCCTGGGCATGTTCGCCAGCGTCACGGTGCAGCCAGCGGTGCAGGATCTTCTCCGCCCCCTCGAAGCACAGAAAAGCCCCGCCCAGCATCAGCAGCGGCGTGATCAGCTGCGGCAAAAAGGCGCTGATGAGCAACGCCGCCGGCACCAGGATCAGCTTGTTGAGCAGCGAGCCCTTGGCCACGGCCCAGACCACGGGCAGCTCGCGCTCGGAGGCCACGCCCGTGACCTGCTGGGCATTCAGGGCCAGGTCGTCGCCCAGCACGCCTGCGGACTTCTGCGCCGCCACCTTGGTCAGCACGGCCACGTCGTCGGCCATGGCCGCGCCCTTGCGCGCTGCGACCTTGGTCATCACGGCCACGTCGTCCAGCACCGTGGCAATGTCGTCGAGCAAGGCCAACAATCCCGCAAACGCCATGAGCACCTCTTCGTCAAAAAGCCTGCATGCACTGGCGCAGGCGGCCCGAAAAACCCGCTATGGTAGCGGTTTGACTAGGAGAGCGCGCATGGGCAACCGATTGAGCACCATCACCACCCGCACCGGCGACGACGGCAGCACCGGCCTGGGCGACAACACGCGCCTGTCCAAGGCCAGCGCGCGCATCCACGCCATTGGCGAGGTCGACGAGCTCAACTCCCACATTGGCCTGCTGCTGTGCGAGCAACTGCCCGCCGACGTGCGCCAGCTACTGCAAGCCGTGCAACACCAGCTGTTCAACCTGGGCGGGGAGCTGTCCATGCCGGGCTACCAACTGCTGCAAGACGAGGCGCTGGCCGCGCTGGACGCGGCCTTGCCGCAATACAACGCCCAATTGCCGCGCCTGCAGGAATTCATCCTGCCCGCGGGCAGCCGCGCCGCCGCCCAGGCCCATGTCTGTCGCACCGTGGCAAGGCGCGCCGAGCGCGCCGTGGTGGCGCTGGAGGCCGGCGGCGAGGCGCTCAACCCCGGGCCGCGGCGCTATCTGAACCGGCTCTCCGATCTGCTGTTCGTGCTGGCACGCCACCTCAACCACAACCACGGCGCGGGCGAGGTCTACTGGCAAAGCCAGCGCCTGCAACAGCAGCAATCCTGACGGGCAGCGCCAGCAGGCTCAGCGGCCCAGGATGGCCATCGTCAGGCGCGAGATGCAGGCCATCTTGCCGGCCTCATCGACGATTTCGATGTGCCAGACCTGGGTGCTGCGGCCAATGTGGATGGGCCGCGCCGTGCCCGTGACCCAGCCCGAGGTGACGGCCCGCAGGTGGTTGGCGTTGATCTCCAGCCCCACCACATTGCAGCCTTCGGGCGAGGCGTAGTACGCAGCCTGCGAGCCCAGCGTCTCGGCCAGCACCACGCTGCAACCGCCATGCAGCAGGCCAAAGGGCTGCTTGGTGCGCTCGTCCACGGGCATGCGCGCCTGGATGAAGTCATCGCCCAGCGCCAGCACTTCGATGCCCAGGTGAGACACGGCCGTATTGGCGCCAGATTGGTTGAGCAATTCAACAGAGACGGGCTTTTTCCAGATCGACATGGCAAGGTCAGCAGGCAAAAAAACCAGGCGATTTTAGAGCGTGCTGACAGCTGCTTCTTGAGGAAACAATCCTTCGGGGGCGTTGGGATTGGGCCTGCGAAGCGGTTTTTCGAGGGCAAAAGCCGCAAATGCAAGGCGAAAACGCTTGCAAGGCCTGGACACCTTGCAAGCGTTTTCAACGCGACAGTTGCAGGATTTGACCGAAAAGACCGCCGCAATACCCAATCTCAACAGCCCCCAGAAGGCAGCGAGTTACCGGAAAGGGGGGTAGAAAAGACTGGGGCGCGGAACAAAGCCCTATCAACCCCATATTCCGAACCCTCTCCTTCGTTTGTTACTTCACTTCCAGCCCGTTTTTGGTGATATGCATCAAATCGGGATCAATACCGCCGCTTTTCAGGCTTTGCCGCGCCAGCTTCGCCGCTTCGCTGCGGCCCTGTGGATTGCTTCCCAGTTTTTCCATCGCATAGATCTGCACAAACGCCATCCACAGCATGCCTTCGGCGGCGCGTTGTTTTTGTTCGTCATTCATCGCCAATACAACTTTATCCTCGCTCATCGCCGCGCGCAATTGCGTATAAAGCCTGCTTTTGGGCAAATCTGTGCCTTCATTCTGATGGATGGCTGTGTAGTTGATGCTAAGCCAGAGCATCATCGCGGTGGCAAGGCTATCGGGGGGCAAGCCGTTTGCTTTGATCTGCTGGCGCATCAGATCCATCGCAGCCCAGTTGCGCATCGCGCGAATATTTTTGAGCGTTTGTGCATCTGCACCGTTTTTCTGTGCATGGGCATGGAAATCATTGAGAAAATCTTCCATGACTGCCGCGCTCACAGCCTCGGAGCGCTGATATTCATACGCCGAGGGATTGAGTTTCGGCTCGGGGGGCGCTTTTTTGTCGCTGCTTTTGCCACTGCTGCCACTACTGCCGCTGCTGTAGCGTTGCGCCAGTTTTCGGTTGTAGTCAACGGTTTGTTGGTACATGCGCGCGCGCGACCAGTCAGCGTAGCCGCCGCCTGGGTCTGACCACGAAAACGTTCCGCCGTAATAGGCGGATGCTTGCCCAGCCAGCAACAACCCGAGCGCAAGCCCGCAAACGCGCCAAACAGCATTGTTTTTCATCTCCAAATCTCCTGAAAATTTTCCAGAGCATGTTCAAAGTCTCGGCGCGGGCGGGCAAAAAATGGTTTGGGATGGGCTGCAAGGCGCCACCTTGAACCCATTGCGCAGCCATCGCTGGGGCGATGGCCAGGCTTGGCAACGCCGCAGCAAAGTGCCCAAATCCCCACTTTCTTGCCAGCCATGCAGAGACTTTGAGCAGGCTCTCAGTGACTCTCTATTGGTTGGGGTGAATTCTCAACAGCCCCGCGTGTGCTGTCGCGCGCGCAGCCGCTGCGCGCTTGCCTGGCGCTGGCTTCATTGCTGCGTGACGAAGCCTTGATCGCTCAGTTTCATCTGCTCGGCATCGAAGCCAAAGCTTTTCAGCGCCTGGCGCGCATCGTCGGTCACGGCCTGGACGGAGTAGCCCTGCGCGCCCTGCTTGGCCTGCTCATAGCCGTGCTGGGCCAGGGTGGCAAACCAGTACAGCGCCTCGGCCACGCGCTGTTTTTGCGCATCGTCCATGCTCTGGATGTCGGCCACGCCTGCCATGCGCTGCTGGATTTGCCGGTGCACGGCGGCGTTTTGCGCATCCGTGGTGTTGGCGCCCTGCAAGATGCCGTAGTGCACCATCAGCCAGGTGGTCAGCGCAGTGCCCAGATCGTGCATGGCGTAGCCCTGCTTTTTCAGCTCGGGCTCCAGCAGGGCCACCAGGTCGATCTTGCCGAAGGCCTCGCGCAGCGCCTGCTCGCCCTGCGCATCCAGTGCGCCACGGCTTTTGCCCAGATTCACCAAATGGGCGATGACCTCATCGCGCACTTGCGCGCTCAATGCCGGCGCGTAGGTGTAGCCAGCGTTGCTGGCCGATGCCGCCGGCTTGTCCGAAGCCGGCGGGGGCGTGGACGATGAGAGCGCGCCGCCCACGGCGCGCAAGGCATCCTGCGCTGCGGCGTCGAACACGCCCGCAAAGCCCCAGCTGGCGGCGGGCTGGGCCAGCCCCACGGCCAGCGCCAACGCGCCCAGGGCGCGGCGTTTGTGGGCCCAGAAAGAGCGCGCCTGAACGGCCAGGCGCCCCCATGTCGTGCATTGGATCGGCATCAATCAATCTCCCTTGGTGCGGCATGGCCTTGCCATTGTCTGGCCCGGGATGCTGCCGCCATGCCCTGGCGCCCCCGGCCCCCGGAAGCCGGGGCCTGCGCAGTATAGGGACGGCGACTGGCCTCGCCGCAGCGGGCCATGCTTCCAAATGCAACGCGACCATGGCCACCTGGCCTGGTCTTTCCAGGCCCCTGCGCCGCCCCTGGCAGACACAGGCGCAGCCGCGCCGCAGCAAGGGGGCCGCGCCATGCCAGCCCGCAACGCCCCTGCACCGCACTGCGCCCATGCCTGGCCAGCAGGTGCGCAACATTTGCTTTCACTTGAACGTTTGAGCGCCTTCGCTGCCATGGCCACAAAAAAAGAGCACGGCGCGCATGGACGCCGTGCTCCTGAGATGGTTTGGCCTCAGAGGCCTGGGTCTGTGTGCGCCCTGTCAGTCTTTCAAGCCAGCGGCGGCGCGCAGGGCCTGGGCCTTGTCGGTGGCCTCCCAGGTGAACTGCGGCTCGTCGCGGCCGAAGTGGCCGTAGGCGGCGGTTTTCTCGTAGATGGGGCGGCGCAAATCCAGCATTTCGATGATGC
>JAUMYI010000086.1 GCA_030528705.1 Comamonadaceae bacterium
GGACATTGCCGAGCGCGGCATGATGCTCACCGGCGGCGGCGCGCTGCTGCGCGATTTGGATCGCCTGCTGGCCGAGGAAACCGGCTTGCCGGTGCTGGTGGCCGAAACCCCGCTGGCCTGCGTGGTGCGCGGCTGCGGCATGGCGTTGGACCGCATCGACGACATGGCCAGCATCTTCACAGACGAAGGCTGATGGATGGGGGCCAGTGGCCGCAGCGCTGTGCGCCTTTCGCAGCCTCCGCGCCTGGGCGCATCAGCGCGCGCCCGGGCATTGATTGACCCTCTCCGATAGCCGGCCATCATGTTCGAGCGCCGCACGCCACGCATCTTCACGGATGGCACCACGCCGGCGGCGAAGCTGCTGGTGTTTGGCGCGCTGGCCATTTTGTTGATGGTCGTCGACGGGCGCTTTCAGGTGGCCGGGCCGTTGCGCCAGGCCGTGGGTGCCGCGATGTATCCGCTGCAGTGGCTGATGGGCCAGCCCGTGCAGGCCTGGCGCACGCTGGAGGGCTATACGCAGGATTTGCGCCAGGCGCAAGAGCAGGCCCGGCAGGCGCAGCGCGATGCCATGGCGTTGGCCGAGCGGGTCAACCACGTCGAATATCTGGAGCGCGAAAACGCAAGCCTGCGCAGCCTGCTGGAGCTGCGCGCGCGTGTTTCCACCAAGGCCTTGTCGGCTGAGGTGGCTTATGCCGCGCCCGACCCTTACACCAACCGGCTGGTGATCGACAAAGGGCAATTGGCGGGCGTGCGCCCCGGTGCGCCCGTGCTCGATTCGTTTGGCGTGCTCGGCCAGGTCACGCAGGTTTTTCCTTTCTCCAGCGAGGTGCGCGTGGTCACCGACCGCGATCAGAGCGTGCCGGTGATGAGCCTGCGCACAGGGCTGCGCATGGTGGCATCCGGGGTGCGCGCCGCCAGCAGCGGCGGGCGCATGGAGCTGCGCTTCGTGCCCGCCGGCTCGGACGTGCAGGAAGGCGACGTGCTGGTCACCAGTGGCATCGACGGCTACTATCCGCCAGGCGTGCCTGTGGGCACGGTCGATTTCGTCGAGGCGCACAGCGACGCGCCCTTCATTCGCATCTTTGCCCAGGCCTTGGCCCAGGTGCAAAGCGCCCGCTACGTCATGGTGCTCGAGCCTGTGGGCCTGTATGGCGAGCATGGGCCTGAGCCCCCGCAACTGCCGCCCGAGCCCGAGGCCAATGCGCCAGCCACTGGGCAGTCCGGGGCCGCTAAAGCCTTGGGGAGGTAGGCCACATGTCCAACATTCACCGCACCGAGCAGCTCCTGCGCCCGGCCAGGCCAGTCTTCATTGCCGCCAGCCTGTTGGCGGCGCTGAGCCTGCATGCCCTGCCCATGGGCCAAGTGCCGTGGTTTCCCGATGCGCTGCTGCTGGTGCTGTGCTTCTGGGCCTTGCACCAGCCCCAGCGCCTGGGCATTGGCACGGCCTTTGTGCTGGGGGTGGCCGTAGACGTGTTGCACGCCAGCTTGCTGGGCCAGCATGCGCTGGCCTACATCGTGGCCGTGTTCTGGGTGCAAACGGCGCAGAACCGCTTGCGCTGGTACCAGGGCGGGATGGGGCAAGCCATCTTGCTGCTGCTGCCGTTTTTTTTCGTTAGCGTTTTGCAGGCCTGCCTGGGCTGGTTGTCCAGCCGCATCTGGCCTTCCTCGCTGGTGTTTCTGGCGCCGCTGCTGCAGGCCTTGCTGTGGCCGCTGGTGCGGCACTGGCTGCTGGCGCCGCAGCTCAGTCCCTTGACGGAAAAAGAACGGCGTCCGCTATGACTGGCTTTGAGGAGGCGAAAAACGATGCCGGCCGCTTCACGGGCCGCATCGTTTTCATGGCCTTGCTGGTGCTGGCGGGCATGTTGGTGCTGGCCAGCCGGGCCTATTACCTGCAGGTGCTGCGCCACGAGGAGTTCCAAGAGCGCGCCGAGAGCAACCGCACGGCGGTGGTGCCCATCGTGCCCTACCGGGGCAACATCGTCGATCGCAACGGCGTGCTGCTGGCGGGCAACTACTCGGCCTATACGCTGGAGATCTCGCCGGCGCGGGTGCGCAATCTGGAGCAGACCATCAACGGCCTGGCCGAACTGGTGGACATCCAGCCCATCCACCGGCGCCGCTTCGAGCGCCTGCGCAGTGAGGCCGGGCGCTACGACTCGTTGCCCATCCGCACCCAGCTCAGCGACGAGGAGGTGGCGCGCTTTGCCGCGCAGAGCTGGCGCTTCCCAGGCGTGCAGGTGGCCGCGCGCTTGTTTCGCACCTACCCCATGGGCAACACTGCCAGCCACGTGATCGGCTACATCGGTCGCATCACGCAGCAAAACCTCGAACGCATTGAGGAGCGCGATGAGCAAGCCAATTACCGTGGCTCGACCCACATTGGCAAGCTCGGCATCGAGGACAGCTACGAGGGCGAGCTGCATGGCATCACGGGCGTGGAGCAGCTCGAACGCTCCTCGGCGGGGCGGCCGCTGCGCGTCATGGACAGCTCACCGGCGCGCGCGGGCAACACCGTCGTGCTCTCGCTGGACATCAAGCTGCAGCGCCTGGTCGAGGAGCTGTTTGGCGAGCGCCGCGGCGCGCTGGTGGCCATTGATCCGAGCAATGGCGAAATCCTGGCCATGGTCAGCATGCCGACCTTCAACCCCAATCTGTTCGTCGAAGGCATCGACCAGGAAAACTGGCAAGCCCTGAACGAATCCATCGACCGCCCGCTGTTCAACCGCGCATTGCGCGGCACCTACCCGCCGGGCTCGACCTACAAGCCCTTCATGGCCCTGGCCGCGCTGGAGAGTGGCGCGCGCAGCGCCAACACCGTCATCCAGGACGGCGGCACCTGGACTCTGGCCGGCCACCGATACCGCAGCGGCGCTGCGCTGGGCCCGGTGGACATGCGCCGCAGCATCACGCGCTCGAGCAACGTCTACTACTACTCGCTGGCCTATGAAATGGGCGTGGAGAAAATCCACGACTTCATGAAGCCGCTGGGCTTTGGCCAGCTCACCGGCATCGACCTCAACGGCGAAAGCCGCGGCATCCTGCCCAACCGCGAATGGAAGCGCAATGCTTTCAGCGACCCGCGGCGCAAGAGCTGGGTCCCCGGCGACACCGTCTCGCTGGGCATTGGTCAGGGCTACAACAGCTTCACCATGCTGCAACTGGCGCATGCCACGGCCACGCTGGCCAATGGCGGTATCAGCTATCGGCCACACCTGGCCAAGGGCCGTCTGGACGTGACCCGCAACGAGCTGCTGGCCATTGAGCAGCCCGCCGGCGTGGACTTGGGCTACCGGCCCGAGCACCTGCGCGTGATCGCCGAAGGCATGGAAGGCGTGGTGCTGCGCGGCACCTCGCGGCGCGTGTTCGCCGGCGCGCCCTACCGCTCGGCGGGCAAGACTGGCACGGCCCAGGCCGCCACCGTCGGCCAGCGCGAGCGATACAACGCCGCCAAGCTGGCCGAGCACCAGCGCGACCACTCGCTCTACATTGCCTTTGCGCCGCTGGAGAAGCCGCAGATCGCCGTGGCCGTCATCGTCGAAAACGCCGGCTTTGGCGCGGCCCATGCCGCCCCCATCGCGCGGCGCGTGATGGACTACTGGCTCGCTGGCCTGTACCCCAGCGCCGAAGACATCGCCGCCGTGCAGACCGGCCGCGCCACGGCCGCGCCGCTGGGCCAGCCCAGGCGGGTGGATGAAGTGGCCATGGACGCGGCTGTGCTGCCGCTGCACACGCTGGGGCGCGGCGGCGCCGGGCACAGCCTGGAGCCCTGGCAGCATGGCCCGCCAGCGCCCGATGCCATGCCAGCCGCGCCGTTGACGGGCACGGCCAACTGATGGCCGGCCGGCCGTGCCAGCGCGCGGCCCAGAACCTGCCTACAGGCCCGGCGCAAGGGACAAGAAACGGTTTGGCCCATGCCGGGCTGTGCGCAGACTTTCAACGCACAAAGGCATCCCAGAGCGAGCGGGCGATCAGCAGCGAGACCACAGCCACGAAGATCCAGCGCACGAAGCCCGAGCCATAGCGCAGCGCCATGTGCGTGCCCAGCATGCTGCCCAGCACGTTGGCCAGCGCCAGCGGCACGCTCAAGTGCCACCAGATGTAGCCGCCCAGGCCCAGCAGCAAGATCGAGGCGCAATTGGTGGCGATGTTCAGCAGCTTGGCGCTGGCCGAGGCGTTGAGAAAGTCGTAGCCCAGCAGGCGCACCAGCGCGAAGACGAAGAAGCTGCCGGTGCCCGGGCCGAAAAAGCCGTCGTAAAAGCCGATCGTCAGGCCCAGGGCGCTGGCCAGCGCGGCCTGCCGCCCGGTGCTGCCGCGTGGTTGGTGCTGGCTGCCCAAGTCTTTTTTGTACAGGGTGTAGAGCAGCACGGTCAGCAGCATGAAGGGCAGCAGCTTGCGCACCAGCTGGGCCGAGGCCACCGTCACCGCCCAGGCGCCCAGCATGGCGCCGGCGAAGGCGCAGGCCACGGCTGGCAGCAGCACGGCCCAGTCAAAGCGCACGCGCTGTGCGTACTTCCAGGCCGCAAAGCTGGTGCCGAAGATGGCGCCGGTTTTGTTCGTGCCGCTCAGCGTGGCTGGCGAGGCCAGCGGATAGACGGCAAACAGTGTGGGCAGCAGCACCAGGCCGCCGCCGCCGACGATGGAGTCGACGAAGCCGGCAAACAGCGATGCGAACGAGACGATGAGCCACTCTTGCATGGCGCGCGATTATCGGGCTTGGGAGGGCCTGGCAGCCTGCATAATCGGCGGCTTTGCTTGACTTGTGAACCATTCAGGAGACGACCGCATGAGCGATTGCCCAGAAATCCTGGCCGAAGTCCGTGGCAAGACCGGCTTCATCACCCTCAACCGCCCCAAGGCGCTCAATGCGCTGTCGCTGGGCATGGTGCGCGAGTTGGCCCGCGTGCTGCAGGCCTGGCGCGACGATCCGGCCGTGCTGGCCATTGCCATTCGCGGCAATGGGCGCGAAGGGGCGTTCGGGGCGTTCTGCGCCGGCGGCGACATCCGCTTTTTGCACCGCGCCGGCTGCGATGGCAACCCGCAGCTGGAGGATTTCTTCACCGAGGAATACCAGCTCAACCACCTCACGCACCACCTGGGCAAGCCCTACATCGCCTTCATGGACGGCATCGTCATGGGCGGCGGCATGGGCATCTCGCAGGGCGCGGATCTGCGCATCGTCACCGAGCGCACCAAGATGGCCATGCCCGAGACCGGCATCGGCCTGTTTCCGGACGTGGGCGGCGGCTACTTCCTCAGCCGTGCGCCAGGCCATGTGGGCGAATACCTGGCGCTGGTGGGCAACGTGATCGGCGCGGGCGATGCGCTGGCCTTTGGCCTGGCCGATGGCTTTGTGCCGTCTGAAAAGCTGGCCGCGCTGTGGGATGGCCTGGCCGGTGAGTTTGCCAACTCCCAGGCCGTCAGCGACTACGTGCGCCAGCAGTTTGCCGCTGCGCCCGAGAGCCCGGCCAGCGCCCAGCGCGAGGCCATCGACCGCATCTTCGGCCTGGGCAGCGTCAAGGCCATCATCGAGGCCCTGGAAGGCGGCGCCCATGCCGCTGGCGAGGCCGCCTGGGCGGCCGAGACGGCGCAGACGCTGCGCAAGCGCTCGCCGCTGATGCTGCACGTGGTGCTGGAGCAAATCCGCCGTGGCCGCCAGCTCAGCCTGGCCGAGGACCTGCGCATGGAGCGCGATCTGGTGCGCCACTGCTTCTACCTGCGCGAGGAGCGCCAGAAGAACAGCGAGACCATCGAGGGCATTCGCGCGCTGGCGGTGGACAAGGACCACCAGCCGCAGTGGAAGCCCGCGCGCATCGAGGAGGTGGACGAGCGCGAGGTGGCGGCCTTCTTCGACAGCCCCTGGCCTGCTGCGGCCCACCCGCTGGCGGCGCTGGGCTGACGGGGTTTGGGGGCAACTCAGGTAAAATGCCCGGCCTTGCAGGCTGCGCAGCCTGCAAGCATCCGCACGGGGCCGGCCGGCCCCGTTTCTTTATTTGCCAACCCGGTTGATGCAACGCCATGACTTTTGCCTTGACCACGACTTATCGTTGGGAGCGTGATGCCACGCTGTCGCTGGCGGCAGCGCGCAGCTACCACGCGCTGCGCGCGCTGATCGTCTGGTAATGGCGCAGCGGCCCTGCCGGCGCAGGCTGGGCCGTGTTTCTCTGCTGTGGTCTTGCCCGGGCGCGCATGCCGCAACCCAAATGGCCCAATTGCCACAGCCCGCGCTGGGTTTGCCGCTGCCAGCCTGCCCCCTGTCGTGCTGCGGCGTCTGGATCGCGCATCGGCCGCTTTTGCGGCGGCGCCGGCCTCAGGTCCAGATCTAGGCCCAGGCCGCACCGCACTTGCCATCCTGCCTTGCGGCGCCAGGCCAGCAGCGCACATTTGTTCTTTCGCACAGGCCGCTTTGCCGGCCTGCTGGATGCATCGCTTTTTCCAAGGAGCCAGAGCAATTGCCTACCACCGCCCCTGCGGCCCAGTTCGCAACCCCTTACTACCGCATTGATGAGCAGCGGCTGCTGGCCAATATGCAGCGCATTGCGCAGCTGTGCGAGCAATCGGGCGCCAAGGCGCTGCTGGCGCTCAAGTGCTTTTCGACCTGGTCGGTATTTCCGCTGATGCGCCAGTACCTGGCGGGCACGACCTCGTCCTCGCTGCACGAAGTCAAGCTGGGCCGGCAGAAGTTCGGCGGCGAGACGCATGCCTACAGCGTGGCCTTTGCCGAGCATGAGATCGACGAGGTGCTGGCGCACAGCGACAAGATCATCTTCAACTCGCTGGGCCAGCTGCAGCGTTTTGGCGCGCGCGCCGCTGCGGCGGGCCTGCCCGTGGGCCTGCGGGTCAATCCGGGGGTGAGCAATTCTCCCTATCTGCTGGCCGATCCGGCGCGCCCGCACAGCCGGCTGGGCGAGGCCGATGCGCAGCGCATTGCCGAGGTCGCGCACCAGCTCTCGGGCCTGATGTTCCACAACAATTGCGAGAACCGCAGCTTCGAGAGCTTCGATGCCATGCTGGGCCAGATCGAGGCGCGCTTTGGCGCGCTGCTGGCCAAGGTGCAGTGGGTCAGCCTGGGCGGCGGCATCCATTTCGCTGATCCGGGCTATCGGCTCGATGCGCTGGCGCAGCGCCTGAAGGCTTTCGCTCAGCGCCATGGCGTGCAGGTGTACCTGGAGCCGGGCGAGGCCGCCGTGGCCGGCGCCGCCACGCTGGAGGTCAGCGTGCTGGACGTGGGCTTTAACGGCAAGCCGCTGGCCATCGTCGACAGCTCCACCGAGGCGCACATGCTCGATTTGCTGATCTATGGCCTGAGCGCGCGCATTGAGCCCAACCGCGGCGAGCACGAATACCTGGTGTGCGGCAAGACCTGCCTGGCAGGCGACATCTTTGGCAGCTTCCGCTTCGAGCGGCCGCTGCAAGTGGGCGATCGCCTGAGCATCGAGGACGCGGCCGGCTACACCATGGTCAAGAAGAACTGGTTCAATGGCGTGGCCATGCCCGGCATCGTCGTGGCCCGGCTGGACGGGCGCGAGGAGCTGGTGCAATCCTTTGGCTATGAGGACTATCTGCGCAGCCTCTCCTGAGGTTTGCCTGAGGGCCTGCATGGCGATTTTTCAACCACTGTTTACAGGGGGCTTTGTGCGAAATGAAGAAGAACGTTTTGATCATCGGCGCTGGTGGAGTTGGGCAGGTAGCGGCGCATAAGTGCGCGGCGCACAACCGCTTGCTGGGCGAGATCCACATCGCCTCGCGCACCATCGGCAAATGCCAGGCCATCATCGAGAGCATCGGCGACAAGGGCGCGATGCAGGATCCGCAGGGCGTGCTGCAGGCGCACCAGCTCGACGCCATGGACACGGCGGCCACGCGCGCGTTGATCGAGCGCACCGGCGCGCAAATCGTCATCAACCTGGGCCATGCCTTCGTCAACATGTCGGTGCTCGAGGCCTGCATCGAGACCGGCGCGGCCTACATCGACACGGCCATCCATGAGGATGCCGACAAAATCTGCGAAACCCCGCCCTGGTACGCCAACCACGAATGGAAGCGCAAGGCCCGCTGCGCCGAGCGCGGCGTCACGGCCATCCTCGGCTGCGGCTTCGACCCCGGCGTGGTCAATGCCTATGCGGCGCTGGCCGTCAACGAATACTTCGACCAGGTCGACTCCATCGACATCATCGACATCAACGCCGGCAGCCACGGGCGCTACTTCGCCACCAACTTCAACCCGGAGATCAACTTCCGCGAGTTCACCGGCCAGGTCTGGTCCTGGCAGGGGGGGCAGTGGCAGTCCAACAAGATGTTCGAGGTGCAGCGCAGCGACGACCTGCCCGTGGTCGGGCGCCAGACCTCCTACCTGACCGGCCACGATGAGCTGCACTCGCTGTCGCAAAACCTGAACGTGCCCAACATCCGCTTCTGGATGGGCTTTGGTGAGCACTACATCAACGTCTTCAACGTGCTGCGCAACATCGGCCTGCTGTCGGAAAAGCCCGTCACGCTGGACAACGGCCAGAGCGTCGTGCCGCTGCAGCTGGTCAAGGCCGTGCTGCCCGATCCGGCCTCGCTGGCGCCGGGCTACGTGGGCAAGACCTGCATCGGCAATCTGGTCAAGGGCGTCAAAAATGGCCAGCCGCGCGAGGTCTTCATCTACAACGTGGCCGACCACGTCGAGGCCTTTGCCGAAGTGGGCAGCCAGGGCATTTCCTACACCGCCGGCGTGCCCGCTGCCGCTGCGGCCATGCTGATTGCCCAGGGCGTGTGGGACGTGCGCGGCATGGTCAACGTCGAGGAACTGCCCTACCAACCCTTCATCAACCTGATGAACCGCATCGGCCTGCCCACGCACATCCGCGAGGCCGGCCGCGAGGACGCGCTGGTGCAGTTTGCCGAGCAGGAAAGCCTGCTCTGATGCAGCCGCTGGCACTGAAGAAAACCTTGCGCGCCCCTGAGGAAAACGCCACTTGCTAAGATGGCCGGCCATTGGGCATGAGGGCCCTTGCTTTGTGCTCGCAGACCTGTGAGTGCGCAACCAACAGAAAAGAAAGGTTCAGAGATGGGAATTTTCTCCAAGCAACCCCGTGATGATTTCGAGCGTTTGGTGGCCGAGCTGCGCGACGTGATCGCCAGCCGCGACCTGGACGACGTGCCGCAAATCCGCCAACTGCGTGAAAAGTTCGACGATGGCTACCATCGCCTGCGCGATGCCACGGTGCGCACTGCCCAGGAAGCGGCCAGCCGTGCACGTGATGGCGCTGACGCCGCCAACCGCTATGCCCACGACGAGCCCTGGCACGTGGCCGGCGCGGCCGTGGCCGTGGGCCTGGTGCTGGGCTTTTTGCTGGGCCGCCGTTGATCCAGCAGCTGCGCAACAGCCTTTGAGCAGAAGCCAACCGATCTGCTCAAAGGCTGCAAAAGCTCTTCGTGGCCTGCCAAGCGCAGGCCAACCAAGCCAGCCACAGGCTGGCTTCTTGTTTTGAAGAAAGGCTGGGCAATGAATTGGCAAAGATTGCTGGGTATCGAGCGTCTGCGCGAGACGGCGCGCTACTGGCTCGATGAAGGCGGCATGGCCGTGGCCGACCGCCTGGAGCTGGCGCAGCTGGAATGGCGCAAGCAGTGGACGGGCCTGGTGGGCATGGCCATTGCAGTGGCCTTGCTGCTGATGTTTTTCTTTGGCGCTTTGATCGTTGGCTCCCTGGCCGTGATGCTGGCCTACTGGCAAAGCCCACAATGGCATGCGGCCCTGTGGGCGCTGGCGGGCGTTTGGGGCGGGCTGCTGCTGCTGGCCCTGCTGGTGATCGTGATGATGAAAAAGCGCATGGCCAGGCCCTTCGTGCTGACGCGCACGGTGCTGGCGCAGGACTTTCGCGCGATGAAGGAGCGTGTATGAATGCCCAGCGCATCCCAGGCGACGGCGACGATGTGCTGCGCGACGTGGCCGCCCTGTTAAAGCACGCCGGCGCCCCGGTGCAGCCGCAAGAGGCGCTGGTGCTGCAGCGCATTGCCCAGCAGCG
>JAUMYI010000087.1 GCA_030528705.1 Comamonadaceae bacterium
CTGTGCGCTGCCCAGCGGGCCGCCGGGCAGAAAGTCCAGCAGGGCGCAGCTCTCGGGCAGGCCCCAGTGCGGCGCATAGCGCGGCCCGATGAAGTACAGCCCATCGGGCGAAAAGGTGGGCGCGGCCGCTGCGCGCGAGCGCGCCTGCAGCACCTGCAGCATCCAGTGCGCTGGCTGTTGGCCCTGGCCGATGTGCAGCAGGCAGCCCATGATGTTGCGAATCATGTGGTGCAAAAAGGCATTGGCCTCGAACTCGAAGCGCCAGTAGCAACTGGGCACGGCGCGCTCATCGGGCCCGGCCACGGGGTGCTGCTGGCGCAGCGGCGTGGCGCTGATGCGGATGTTCAGCAGTTGCTTGATGGGGGTGTGCGCTTGGCAGGCCGCGGCGCGAAAAGAGCTGAAGTCGTGTTCGCCGAGCAGGTGGTTGGCGGCCTCGCGCATGGCTTGGGCATCCAGCGGCAGAAAGCTCCAGCCTACCCGGCCGGCATCGACGCTGGGGCGCACGGCCGATTGCAGCACCACGTACACGTAGCGGCGGCTGAGCGCATGGTTGCGCGCGTGGAAGTGGCTTGGCACGCTGCGCGCCCATTGCACGGCGATGTCGTCAGGCAGGTAGCGGTTGGTGCCGCGCACCCAGGACATGGCCGTGCGCTGCACGGGCGAATCGAAATGCACGACCTGCATCAGCCCATGCACGCCGGCATCGGTGCGCCCGGCGCACAGGGTCGATACGGGCTGGCCGATGAATTGCCGCAGGGCGTGCTCAAGCCGGTCTTGCACGGTCTGGCCATCGGGCTGGCTTTGCCAGCCGTGGTAGTGCTGGCCGTGGTAGCTGATGCCCAGGGCAATGCGGGGGGAGTGGTCCATGAGGGGGCGGGGATGTGGGCGCAGTGCGCAAATGGCCGCCATTGTGCCCGCCGCGCCGCGCATGGCTCTCCAAGTCTGCCAATGAAAAACGCCGAAGCATGCTTCGGCGTGTTTGCGTGATGGATGGCCACGGCTGCGGGCCTGGCAGGGGCCCGCAGCCAGAGTGCCGATCAGCCTAGTTCCTTGAGCAGGGCCTGGGCTTTTTCCTTGAGCTCGCCGTCGGCCTGCTCCAGCACTTCACGGGCCAGGGCCTGCGCGCCTTCGTTGTCGCCCAGGGCGCTGAATTCCTTGGCCAGAGCCAGCTTGGTGGCCAGGGGATTGTCGGCCACGGCGGCGCCATCTTGCAGATCCAGGTCGGCCAGCATGCTTTCTTCCTTGGCGCTGGTGGTTTGTGGCGGGGCGTCGAATTGCAGATCCGACAAATCCAGATCCAGAGATGGCGGCGGGCTGTCTTTGACGACTGGGCCTGCCGGGGCCAGATCGGTTGGCAGATCCAGCGAAGGCGCCGTGGCTGGGGCCGTGGCCTCGGCAGCCGGTGCATCCAGAGCAGCGGACAGACCAGAGGAAGGCGCGCTGCCGCCATCTGCAGGGCCGGCGGTGGGCATGGCGTTGAAATCCAGATCCAGCGGCGCGGCTGCAGAATCCGACGCAGACAGCGGCGTCGTGGTCGAGGTGTTGAGGCTGTCCAGCGACAGATCCAGGTCGCTCAGTGGGGCCACGCCCGAACTCATGCCCTGGCGGCTGTCGGTGTCAAAGCCGGTTTGCTTGGTCGAGGGCGATTGCGAGGAGCTTTGGAAGTCAAAGTCCAGGCCGGAGAGCGGCCCAAAACCCGAGAGGATGCTGGAGTCGGCCCCAGCATTGGGGTCGGCCAGCGGCGTCTGGGCCACGGCGGTCTGGTACAGGGCATTGGCAGGATCGAGGGTGCGGCCAATCTCTGCGACCTTGATCCAATCGGCGCCCGATTGTTGGGTCAGGCGGGCAATTTCGTTGGCCTTGGCCTCGAAAGCGACCTTGTCCTGGCGCGAGGCATAGATTTCCGCCAGACGCACCTTGATGGCTGCGCGTGTCGGGTTGTTGACTTCGGCTTCCTTGAGCACTTCCTCGGCCTGTTGGTCGCGGCCATAGGCCAGCAGCACGTCGGCTTCGAGCACCGGATCGCCCTCGCCCGTGGCGTCGATCTGGCTGGGCGAGTAGGACATGGACGACACGCCGGTGGACATGCCAGTCGAGCCGGACTTGGTCATGGCGCTGTCGGCGTGCTCATGCTCGGCATGCCCAGCGTCGTTCCTGGAGCCGCTGGCAAAGAAGGAATCGGGGATGTTGCCGCTGTTTTCGTAGACGACGTCGCCCTCGCCACGGTTGCGGCGGTAGCGGTAGAAGCCATAGCCCAGCAGCAAGGCCAGCAAGCCGCCGCCAGCGTAGGGCAGGTAGGGCATGTAGTCGTCCAGCAGGCTGGTCTCAGGCGGAGGCGGTGGCGGAACCGGCGCTGGTGGGGGCGGCGGTGGCGGTGGCGGGGGCGCGACTGGCTCGGCAGGCTCCACAGGCGGCACGATGGGCGTTTGGCCAGCGGGCGTGAGCTCCTGGGCGCCGGTGGCCATGCCGCTGTCGCCGCTGGTGTCTGTGGGGGCCGGGGCGGGCTCCTGCGGCAGGGCGATGGGCGGTTGGGCCTCGACTGGGAGGCCCATGCCACTGTCTGTGCCAGGCGCAGTGGTGGCGCTGGCATCGCCGCTGGCGCTGTGGTTGGCCGCGGGGCTGCTGGCCTGCTGCTTGTTGGCCTCGTCGAGCAGACGCTGCATTTCTTCGATTTTGCTGGCGTTGTCTTCCGCCTCTTTCTTGCGTGCGGCATCTTCCTCGCGCTGGCGCTGTGCGGCGATGCGCTCTTCTTCGGCCTTGCGCGCCGCATCGGCCTGGGGCTGGGTCAGCACCAGAGTGTCGGGCTGTGGCGGGGGCGCTACGACGGGCGGGGCAGTGACTTGGCCGCTGGTGGTGTCCTTGGGTTGGGGCGCCACGCGGGCGGCAGGCGCGCGGTGGGCGATGCGGCCACGGTACTGATTGAAATTGCGCGTCTGTGCGGAGATCAGGCGCCGCGCCTCCTTGGCGGAAACGGACTGGGCCTCGCTGGCATCGGGGATTTCCAGCGTGACGCCAGAGCGCAGCAGGTTGACGTTGCCCTGGATGAAGGCGTGCGGGTTGGCGCGCTGCAGGGCCACCAGCATCTGGTCGAGCGAGACGTTGGCCGGCAGGTTGCGCCGCGCGATGGCGCCAGCCGTGTCGCCGCGGCGGGTTGTGATCGAGCCGGAGCGGGCGCTGCTGGGGGTGTGCTGGGCCATCGGCGCTGGGGCTCGGGTGCGGGTGGCGGCCACTGGTGCGGCGGCCACTGGCGCTGCCACCGGCGCGGGGATGGTGGCCGAAACGCGGCGCCGCGACGTGGCGCTGCCGCTGCTCACATGGCCTTTGCTGCGCATCCATTCCTGGGCGCGCTGGTAGGACGTGCTGGGCTGGCCGCCGGCTGCCACGGGCGCGGGCTCGAACGCAGGCAGCGCACCAGCCTGGCTGGGCATGGCGCCGGATTGGGCCGTTTGCACGGCAGGGGCAGCGCGGCTGCTGGCTGGGGGGTCGAGCAGCAGGGCGTAGCTGCGCACGGCCTTGCCGCCATTCCAGGTGGTGTTGAGCACCAGATCCAGGAAGGGCTCGTTGACTGGCGCGGAGGTGCTCAGCTGCAACACGGCGCTGCCATCGGCGCGGCGCTGCAGCTTGACTTTGAGCTGCGTCATGATGGCCGAGTAGTTCGCACCGTGGGCGTTGAAGACGTCGGGCGATGCTGGATTGGCCTGCAGCGACTCGGCTTCATCCTTGGTCAGGTTGGTGACGGGGATGGTGGCGCGCAGCGGCTCGCCCAGGTGCGATTGCACACGAATCTGCCCCAGGGTCAATGCCCAGGCATTGGAGCCATGCAAACCTGCGGCAAGCAATGCTGCGGCGGTCAGAACGGAGTGTTTCCAGTGATGCGTGTATGCCATGTGCTTCTTTTTAATAAATGTAAAAAAGGACTGGTGCCTTAGCGCACTGTGCCGGCCCTTTGTAAGAAAGCCAAAGCGCTGCGCAATGCCGCCTCACGCGGCGAAAACACACCAGAATGCCGATGGAAGATAGCAGCATTGAATTTCACTGACAAGGAAATTCATGGCGCAATGCTGTTACGATTGAAAACATTTTGTGCCATGTTGCCTGCGGGCAACGATGCGGCGGGAAATTAGTCAAATCAGCAGCTTGCGCCCATCTTTTGATGGGCGTCTTCAATGCTGGCCCTGGCGGGGCGCCAGCAGTGGCCATGGGTGTCTCAATCAATGCGCGCGCCCGCGGCCTGGACGATGCCCTGATAGCGCTGGCGCTCGGCTTCGATGAAGTGCTTGAATTGCTCCGGGCTGGCCGTGAAGGGCGCGGCCGACAAAGCCTGTAGCTGGCTGCGCAGCGCGGGCGATTGCAGGGCCTGGGTGACGGCCTGGTTCAGCGCGCGGACTTGCTCGGCCGGGGTGCCTGCCGGGGCCACCAGGCCCCACCAGGTATCGACGGCAAAGCCCGGCAGGCTTTGGGCCATGGGCGGCACGCCCGGCAGCAGCTCGCTGGCCTCCAGCGTGGTCACGGCCAGCGCGAGGAGCTTGCCCGAGCCGATGTTGGCCGAAGCTGCGGCCAGGTTGTCGAAGTTGAAATCCACCTCTTGCGACAGCAGGGCCAGCTGCGCCGGGCTGGCGCCGTTGTAGGGCACGTGCACGGCGTCGAGCTGGGCCATGCGTTTGAACAGTTCGCCAGCCAAATGCCCGGCGCTGCCGTTGCCGCCGCTGCCGTAGTTCAGCTTGCCGGGGTTTTCACGGCCGTAGGCGATGAGGTCTTGCAGCGAGCCAATGTTCAGCGCCTGGGCGCGCTGGGCATTCATGACCAGCACATTGGGCACGCGGGCGATGGGGCTGACGGGCTCGAAGGCGGTGTGCGCGTCGTAGGGCATCTGGGCGTACAGCCAGGGGTTGATGGCCAGCGTGGCCACGGCGCCGACGCCCAGGGTCTTGCCATCGGCCGCGCTGCGCGCCACCTGGCCCAGGCCGATGTTGCCGCCCGCGCCGGGGCGGTTGTGCACGATGGTGGGGCCGATGGCGTCTTTCAGGGCATCGGCCAGGGCGCGGGCCGAGATGTCCAGCGGGCCGCCTGGCGCATAGGGCACGACGATGGCCGTGGCCTCCTGCTGGCGGGCCGGCGCAGCGGCGCTCTGGGCCTGGGCCAGGCCGGCAGTGCTCAGCAGGCCCAGGCTGCACAGCAGTGCGGGCAGAAGTTTGGCAAGACGCATGGGGATCTCCTGAATGGGGTGGGCAAAGGTAGGGCGATGGCGGGCGGGCTCAGGCCGTCGCCTCGGCCAGGTCGGCGGCCGTGGTGAAGGCATCGGCGTAGAAATGCTCGGGCGGCAGGCCGCGCTGCTGGGTGTAGCTCTGGCGGGCGCTTTCGACCACGATCGGCGCGCCGCAGGCATAGACCTCGAAGTCGGAGAGATCGTCGAAGTCGTCGAGCACGGCCTGGTGCACGAAGCCGCTGCGGCCTTGCCAGCCGTCCTCGGGCTGGGCGTCGGAGACCACGGGCACGTAGCGCAGCTGGGGCATGGCGGGCAGCTGCTGTTGCAGCCAATCGTGCAGATACAAATCCGCAGGCCGCCGCCCGCCCCAGTAAAAGTGCACCGGGCGTGCGATGTGCCGGTGCTGCATGTGTTCGAGCATGGCCTTGATGGGCGCAAAGCCCGTGCCGGAGGCCAGCAAGATGATGGGGCGATCGGAATCCTCGCGCAGGTAGAAGCTGCCGAACGGCCCTTCGATGCGCAGCACCTCCTTTTCCTTCATTTGCGAGAAGACGTGATCGGTGAACAGCCCGCCGGGGAAGTGGCGGATGTGCAGCTCCAGGCGCGGCGCGAGGCTTTGCTCATGGGGCGCGATGGCGATCGAGTAGGCGCGCCGGGCGCCGTCCTTGAGCAGAAACTCGACGTACTGCCCAGCGTGGTATTCAAAGTGCTGCATGGCCGGCAGTTGCAGCGTCAGCTGCATCACGTCGTGGCTGTGCCGCTGCAGCGCCTGCACGCGCACGGGCAGCTTGCGGATCGGGAAGGCATCGGCCTGGGTGACCTGGCGTGACTCCAGCACGATGGGCTCCTTGGCCTGCGCCCGGCAGGTGAGGATGTAGCCCTGGGCCTTTTCCTCATCGCTCAGCGCCTTGCTGGCATAGGGCAGCATGTGCACCTGGCCTTGCAACAGCTTGCATTTGCAGGAGCCGCAGGCCCCATCCTTGCAGCCGTAGGGCAGGCCCACGCCCTGGCGAATGGCGGCGTTCAGCACGGATTCATCGGCAGCGACGTCAAAGCGCCGGGCACTGGGCAGCACGGTCACGTGCAGCGCAGAGGAAGCAGTGGTGGTGTTCATCGTTGCGGAAAAGGCAGGCGCGCGGCGCGCTACCATAGCCGGTTTTGTGCAAACCATGGATCGGAAAGGCCGCATTGTGCCCTTGATTTCACCAGAGAAGGCCCGCCGCCGCGCGCTGCCGGCGCGCTTCAGGCAGGAGCGGGTGCTGGTCATCGGCTGTGGCGACGTGGGCATGCGCCTGGCGCGCGGGCAGGGCCACAGCGGGCGCTGGCTGGCGCTGACCTCCAGCCCCGGGCGCTGTACCGAGCTGCGCCAGCTGGGCCTGCAGCCCTTGCTGGGCAACCTCGACGAGCCGGCCACGCTGCGCCGCCTGGCAGGGCTGGCCACACGTCTGGTGTATCTGGCGCCGCCGCCTGCGGCTGGCGGCCTGGGCGATCCGCGCAGCTTGGCGCTGTGCCGCAGCCTGCGCCGCGCCCGGAGCCTGCCGCGCTCGGCGGTGTATGTCTCGACCACGGGGGTGTATGGCGATTGCCAGGGCCAGTGGGTGGCCGAGAGCCGCCCCGCGGCGCCAGCCAGCGCCCAGGCGCGGCGGCGCGTGGCTGCCGAGGCGCAGCTGCGCGGCCTGCTGCACGCGCACCAGCAGCGCCAGAGCGTGCGTGTGGCGCTGCTGCGTGCGCCGGGCATCTACGCCATCGACCGCGCCCACGGCGACCCGCGCCAGCGCCTGCAGGCCGGCGAGCCCGTGCTGCAGGAGCGCGAGGACGTCTACATCAACCGCATCCATGCCGACGATCTGGCCCGCGCCTGCTGGCTGGCCCTGTGGCGGGCGCGGCCCGGGCGGGTCTTCAACGCCTGCGACGACACCCAGCTCAAGCTGGGTCAATACCTGGACGAGGCTGCCCGGCGCCTGGGCCTGCCGCTGCCACCGCGCATCACGCGCGCCGAGGCCGAGCGCGTCTTCAGCGACAGCAAGATGCGCTTTCTGCGCGAATCGCGCCGGCTGCGCAATCAACGTATCAAAACCGAGCTGCGCCTGCAATGGCGCTATCCCACCGTGTGGGATGGGCTGGCCCCGCTGTTTCCGCCGGCGGCAATGCCAGCGCCTTGTGGCGCGTGAGCGGGTTTTGGGGCTTTCAGCGCGCCTGCATCAGCTCGTGGCCCTGCGGCTGCAGGGCAGGCGGGCGCTGGCGCGGCACGGCGCTGATGCCGCGCTCCGCGGCAGAAGGGCGAGGCGGCTGCCAGGCCTCATCGGGCGGCCATCTGCCATGGGGCGGTGCAGGCCAGGGCCGCAGGGGCGGGGGCTCAATCGGAATGTAGATCGGCGGCGGTCGCTGACCGTAAGGCGGCAACAGTTGCACATCTATGGCAGGGATCACAGGCGGGGGCACAGGCAGTAGCAGCCCCCAGTCCGAGCCAGGCGGCAGGCCATGGCCGGCAGGCGCAAAGGCCCAGGGCGGCAGCACAAGCGGTGTGGGCGGCGCGGGCGGCGTCGCGTTGCCTGCGGGCGCCGCGTCGGGGCAGGCGCGCTCGACCTGGGCCTGGGCGGCATGCAGGCGTTGCAGACCTGCCCGGTCGTAGCGGCCGTGGTCGAGCGTGGCGCGCTCCAACTGCCGCCGGGCCGCGCGGCAGGCGGCCGGGCTGGGGGCGGCGCTGCGCTGCTGCGCGGCGGCGGCGCGGGCCGCCTCGGCTTGGGCTTGCAGTGCCTCGGTCTCGGCCTGCAGGCGCAAGGTCTGCTGCCTGGCCTGCTGGCGTTGCTGCTCGCGCTCGAAAGCGCGCAGGGCGCGCTCTTGATCGGCCTCGATCTCCTCGGGCGAGCGCGGCGCCTCAATCTGCACTGCCTGCATGCCCGCAGGGCAGTGGCCATCGGTATAGACGACGCGGCCATCGCTTGCCGTGCAGCGGTTGACCTGGGCGCTGGCCGGCAGGCTGCACAGCAGCATGGCCAGCCAACCGGCGCTCACGCCCAGCCGTTGGCGGGCAGCCGTGCGCCAGGGCGTGCGGTGGGGTTTCATGGGCTACTCCTACTGAATGGGCCGCAGCAGGTGCTTGGCACAGCGTCACCTGGCGTGCTGCTGTGCAGCTCCCCGCACAGAATGAAGCCGATGGATTTCGCGTCAGGGCAAGGGGCGCAACACGCTGGCGCCGCTGGGGCGTGGGGCCTGCGGTTGCAGCCACTGGTGGGGGCGACGGGCGTCACCTGAGGGTTGAAAAGGGCGATCCAGGCCCTGCTGGGCAGCGCCAGAAGGCGGGGCTGGCACAGAGGGCGGTGGTTTTCGGTTGAGCCAGCTCGGCGCCCTGGGCGCGGGGCGCTGCCCATGCGGATAGCCATAGTGTGGCCCATGAGCAGGGGGCGGGATGTAGTAGGGCGGGCGTTGGTCAGACCAGTAGTAGTCGGGCCCTGGATAAGGGACAAGGTACACCGGCTGCCCGCCATAGCGCCCGTGGCGGAGCGCGCCCGGCGGCAAGCTGTAGGCCCCAGGCGGATAGGCATAGCCGCCCAGGCTGTGGCCGCGCACATGGCCGTAGTGGCCGTCGCCGTAATAGGCGCTGTCGTGTACGGCGCAACCGGCCATGCCCAGCGCCAGCAGTGCACAGGCCAGCCAGCTGGATGGGCGGCGCGGGCTGGCGGCCTGCAGGTGCGGCAAGGGCCGTGCAGCAAAGGGCTTGGCAAGTCCGTACAGGGGGCGGGGCATGCAATCACTCCTCGGAATGGCCGCGATGGCGGGCGGCAGGCGCTGCAGCGCGGCAGGATTTCGGACAGACCGGCACAACGCGTGGCTAATGCACAGGGTTGACGGGAGGCCCGTGCGCATAAACGCGCTCAATTGTGAATCCAGCCCTGGGCATCGATGTGTGCTGCCTGACTGTGCACGAGCTCCTGCAGCAATGCATCGAGCCACTGTGACAATGGCTGCTGCTCTGGCGCGCCGGTCAACAGGCGAAGGCGCTGCAGGTAGGGCACTTGGTGTGCCCAGGCATGCAAGTCGTCGCGCGCAATGCGCTGCCATTCCAGCAGCTTGAATTTCAACAGCACTTTGGCCGCATGCTGGGCATGGCGTTGCGGGTTGCGGACAAATCCGTCCAGGCGGCGGCGCGCGATGGCCAGGGCAGCCGGTGCATCGTGGAAGGGCTTGCCATGCCCAGGGATCACGTAGGCAGGCCGTAAATGCTCGATCAGATCCAGCGTCTGCGCCATGATGGCAAAAGCCTGCTGGCCTTCGATTTCGGGAAAGATCACGCCAAAGCCGTTCTCCCATAGCGCATCGGCCGAGATCAGTGTGCGGCTGAGCGGTTCGAACAGGATGAGCATGTCCGGGTCGTGCCCGGCAGCGGCATGCACCTGCCAATGGGCGCCGCCCAGCGCCAAAGTGTCGCCATGCCGCAGCGTGCCGTGGGCGGTAAAACGCTGGCAGGTTTGGCCGGTGACGCGAAAGCTCAGCGCATCCTCATCCCAGCGGCGGACGGCATGCAAGGCGCCGGCAGGCACCAAAGTCTGCATGCTGGGCCACTGCTGCTGCAGCAATGCGTTGCCGCCGCAGTGGTCGCTGTGCAGGTGGGTGTTGATGAGGGTTTGCAGCGCACGTCCGGCCAACTGCTGGCACACCAGGGCCAGCGTTTGCTGGGCATGGCTGTGGTAGCCGCTGTCGATCAGCGTGCCGCCGTGGGGGCCTTGAAAAAGAATGCAGTTGGAGGAGAGCCAGCC
>JAUMYI010000088.1:0-8040 GCA_030528705.1 Comamonadaceae bacterium
TGGCCGCGTTGGTCACGGCCTGGCGCTTGGCCGATGCGCCCACGAGGATTTCGCCATCTTGCTGGTAGGCGACGATGGAGGGCGTGGTGCGCGCGCCTTCGCTGTTTTCGATCACGCGGGTGCTGTTGCCTTCCATCACGGACACGCAGCTGTTGGTCGTGCCCAAGTCGATGCCGATGATTTTTGCCATGTTGCTTTACTCCTGTTGGATTCTTTGGTGATCCCCGCATCGGGAATCGCATTGCCCGCTATCTAGGGCCGGCTGCCCTGGCTTCAAGGGCGGGTGCCGAGAAAAGTGCAGCGTGGCCCGCGCGCGCCTGGCCACGGTGTGGCATCAGGCCGCCACGGTGACCAGCGCCGGGCGCAGAATGCGCTCGCCAATGGCATAGCCTTTTTGCAGCACGCTGACGATGGTGCCGCTGCCTTGCTCGGCCGGCACGGCGCTGATGGCCTGGTGCAGATTGGGGTCGAACTTGCTGCCCAGCTCGGGCGCGATGGGGTTGAGCTTGTGGCGCTCGAACACCGACAGCAGCTGCTGCTGCGTGGCGCGCGTGCCTTCGAGCAATTGCTCGGCGCTGGCCGATTCGATGGCCAGCGCCGCGTCCAGGCTGTCGGCCACGGCCAGCAAATCCTGCGCAAACGATTCAATGCCGAACTTGCGCGCCTTGGCCACGTCGTCCTCGGCGCGGCGGCGGGCATTGTCGGCATCGGCCTTGGCGCGCAGGTACTGGTCGGAGAGCTCGGCATTCTGGCTTTGCAGCGCCTGCAGCTGCTGGGCGTTGGACTTGAGCTGTTCGATCTCAGCGTACAGGCCGGCCAGCTCTTCGTTGACGTCGGCGGGCTCGCCCAGCTCGCCTTGGCTGGCGTTGGCTGGGCCCTCGGGCAGCTCGGCCTCGGGCTGGTCTGCCTGGGAAGGGGGAAGGGGCGAATGCGGATCGTGTGGCATGGACATGGCGGACAAGAGAGAAACAGCGGAAAAAAACAGCGCGCCCTATGCGGCGCGACACGCTCTATGGGTTTTGGGGCATTGGGCCGATTTTCAAGGGCCGGGCGGCAAAAGCGCCGCGCCCTGCATCGCAGCAGGGCGCGGTTTGGGGGCGGTGGCGCCACTCTTTGAATCGGTGTTCAGCGCCTGATGGCCCATCGGGCTGATGGCTGTGATGTCACAGCCCGAGCTTGTCGGCCACGTAGTCGGCATCCTTGTCGCCACGCCCGGAGAGGTTGACCAGGATGTGCCGATCGGCCGAAAGCGTGGCTGCGCTGCGCATCGCCCAAGCGACCGCATGCGCGCTTTCCAGCGCCGGGATGATGCCCTCGACCCGCGACAGGGTCATGAAGGCCTGCAGCGCCTGCTCATCGCTGGCGGTCTGGTACTGCACCCGGCCAATGTCCTTGAGGTAGCTGTGCTGCGGGCCAACGCCCGGATAGTCCAGCCCCGAGGCAATCGAATGCACCGCCGCTGGCACGCCTTGGGCCTCTTCCAGCACGTAGCAGGCCATGCCGTGGATGTGCCCCGGATGGCCGCGCGTGAGCGTGGCCGAATGGCGGCCGGGCTTGTCCAGCCCCTCGCCAGCGGGCTCGACGCCCACCAGCTGCACATCGGCATCGTCCAGAAAAGCGGTGAACATGCCGATGGCATTGGAGCCGCCGCCCACGCAGGCGGTGACAAAGTCGGGCAGGCGGCCATGCCGGGCGAGAAACTGCGCGCGCGCCTCGCGACCGATGATGGCCTGGAAATCGCGCACCATCTTCGGGAACGGATGCGGCCCGACCACCGAGCCGATGGCGTACAGATAGTCCTGCGGGTTGTTCAGGTACTCCTCGAAGGCGCTGTCCACCGCCTCCTTCAGGGTGGCCGCGCCGCGCGTGACCGGCACCAGCTTGCAGCCGAGGATGCGCATCTTGGTGACATTGGGATGCTCCTTTTCCACATCCACCTGCCCCATGTGGATCTCGCAGGGGATACCGACCATCGCGCAGGCGGTGGCCAGCGCCACGCCATGCTGGCCGGCGCCGGTTTCGGCAATCACCTTCTTCTTGCCCATGAAGCGCGCCAGCAGCGCCTCGCCCAGGCAGTGGTTGATCTTGTGCGCGCCGGTGTGGTTGAGGTCTTCGCGCTTGAGGTGGATCTGCGCGCCGCCCAACTGTGCCGACAGGCGCTTGGCATGGAAGATCGGGCTGGGGCGGCCCACGTAATCGGCAAACAGCTCGGCCAGCTCCTGCTGGAAATCCTCGCGCTGGCGGATTTCCTCGTAGGCGCGGTCAATCTCGTCCATCGCTTGCTTGAGCGCGGGCGGAATGAACTGGCCGCCATAGGGGCCGAAGAAGCCTTGGGCATCGGGCATGGGAGCGAAGCTCGGGGTGGGCGAATTCATGGCCTGCCTTTCGTCAGTCAATGCTTGGGATGGCTCGGGGGCATCAAAACACCGCGCTGGCACGCTTCTCGTTGGGGCGTGCCAGGTGCGTTGCAGTGATGGGGGCGGTTTTACTCGAAGATGTCCTTGTGCCACTCGTGCAGCGAGGTTTCGAGCAGCTCCAGCGCCTGATCGGGCGTCAGCGGCGCGCCCTGGGCGTCGGTGCCGCCGATGTCGATGATTTCATCGTTTTGCGCCATGCCGCTGACGCTGCGCTGCGTGCCGGGCTCGCGCGCGAAGAAGGGCCCTTCGAGCAGGCCATCGCGCCAGCTGAACAGCGAGCGCTCAGAGCCATCGTTGTTGTAGTAGACATCGCGCCCGTGCAATTGGCCGCCGCGGTAGCCCGTGCGCCCACGCACTTCGCCGCTGGGGCGGTAGTAGACGATCTCGCCGTCCTGGGCGATGACTTCCCACTCCTGCACATTGGCGTTGGCCTCGACGGCAAAGGCGTCCGTCTGCGCGGCCCCGTTGGACTGGTACATGTCCTGGATCAGGTGCTGGCCGGCGTTGTTCTTGCCCAGATAGACGCGGTAGAAGCCGCGCTCCTGCGGCGCTTGCACCAGCTGGCCTTCCTGGGGCGTGTCGGCAGCGCCGAAGTAGGCAATGATGGCCTGGCCCTTGGCGTCCAGCGCCAGCACCGGCACCGGCGAGGCCAGCGCCTGGGTCTTGGCCTGCAGCTCTTGCGCCGTGGGGGCGGCAGGGTTGCTCTGGCAGGCCATCAGCAGCGGCAGGGCTGCGGCCACTGCGGCGGCCAGGGCGGCGTGGGGTTTGAAGGCGTACACGCTTTTTTTCATGCTCGGTTCTCCCAAAAACAGTGAATGGCCCGGCCGCTGCGAGCGATTCTGGCCGGCGCGCGCGCGGGCAGGGCGGGGGGCTTGTTGGCAAACGCTATTCTGCACCGCTTGGGGCGCTCTGGCCGCCTTGTGGGGCAGTTGCTGGCCAGGCCAGCACCTTGCCCGGGTTCATCAGGGCCTGCGGGTCCAGCGCCTGTTTGATGGCCTGCATGAGCTGCAGCGCCACGGGGGATTTGTATTGGGGCAGGGTGTCGCGCTTGAGGGCGCCGATGCCGTGCTCAGCCGAGATGGAGCCGCCAAAGCGCCGCACCAGCGCGTACACCGTCTCGGAAATCGCCTGGCCGTGGCGGGCGTTGAATTGCACCGGCGCCTGGCCCTGCGGGTGCTGCACGTTGTAATGCAGGTTGCCATCGCCCAGATGGCCGTAGGTGAGGATGCGCACGTCAGGCCAGGCCTGCAGCAGCGCGGCGTTGGCCTGTTGCACGAACTGTGGGATCGACGAGATGGCGATTGACACGTCGTGCTTGAGGTTTGGCCCCTCCTGCGCTTGCGCCAAGGTGATGCCTTCGCGCACGTGCCACAGCTGCTGGGCCTGCTGCAAGCTGGCGGCGACGATGGCATCGCGGATCAGGCCCTGCTGCAGCGCCGCTTCGAGCAGGCGCTCGAGGCGCTCGCGGGCGTGCTGCTCGGATTCGCTGTCCGAGAGTTCCAGCAACACGCACCAGGGCTGGCTTTGCCACATCGGCGGGCGCAGCTGTGGCAGGTGCTGGGCTACCAGGCTCAGCGCAAACTGATTCATGACCTCAAAGCCGCTCAGGCCCGCATCCAGATGCTGGCGCGCCAGTTGCAGCAAGGCGCTGGCCTGCTGCAGGCCGGGCAGCGCCACCCAGGCCGTCAGTTGCGCCGCCGGCTGCGGGTACAGGCGCAGCGTGGCGGCGGTGATCACGCCCAGCGTGCCTTCGCTGCCGATGAACAAATCGCGCAGGTCGTAGCCGGTGTTGTCCTTGCGCAGGCCCGAAAGCCCCTCCCAGACCTTGCCTTGTGCGGTGACGACCTCCAGCCCCAGGCACAGCTCGCGCGCATTGCCGTAGCGCACCACCTGCGTGCCGCCCGCGTTGGTGGCCAGATTGCCGCCGATGGTGCAACTGCCTTCCGAGCCCAGGCTGAGCGGGAACAGCAGGCCGGCCTGGGCGGCGGCCTGCTGTACTTGCTGCAGCGTGCAGCCGGCCTCGACCGTCATGGTCATGTTGTGCGCGTCGATGGCGCGCACCGCCTGCATGCGCTGCAGGCTCAGCACCACTTGCGTGCCCGAGGCATCGGGCACGCCGCCGGCCACCAGCCCGGTGTTGCCGCCCTGGGGCACTACCGCCACCTGCGCCTGGGCACAGGCGGCCAGCACCGCGGCCACCTCGGCCGTGCTGGCCGGGCGCACCACGGCCAGGGCTTTGCCATGCACGCGCTGCTGCCAGTCGCGCTCGTAACGTTCCAGCCCGGCGCCGGTGAGCACGTGGGCCTGGCCCACGGTTTGGCGCAGCAGATTGAGCAGGGATTCGGTGGTCATGGCGCGCGTCCTTTCAGTGCTGTGAGGCTGGGGCAGAGTCTGTGCAAAAGGCGCATTATTTCGCGACTCCTTCAGTGGCTTGAGCAGGCCATCGCCCCGTCGGCCATGATTCGCGCGCGACAGTGACACGGGTCTGGGGCCGACAGGCCAGGCGCCCTGGCCGTGATAATCGCCGCCAGCGCAGCCACTGATTTCAGAACCTGATTACCCCGTGCCCGCCGCCGATCTTTTGCATCCCCCAGCACCCACGGTTGCCACTGCCCAGGCCGATGGCCTGCCGCCGGCGCAGCGGCGCAAGGCCGTGGTCGTGATCCTGCTGGGCCTGGTGCTGGTGGTGCTCGATGGCTCCATCGTGACGCTGGCGCTGCCCAGGATCGCGCGCACTTTTGACGTGCCAGCGGCCTCGGCCGTCTGGGTCGTCACAGGCTATCAGTTGGCCGTGTTGGGCCTGCTGCTGCCCATGGCCTCGCTGGGCGAGCGACTGGGCTACCGCTGCGTTTACCTGTGGGGCATGGGCCTGTTTGCCTGCGCCGCCCTGCTGTGCGCGCTGGCGCCGGCGCTGTGGCTGTTGGTGCTGTGCCGCGCGGCGCAGGGCGTGGCTGGCGCGGCCGTCATGGGCGTCAACGCCGCGCTGGTGCGCCAGGCCTATCCCAGCGCCTTGCTCGGGCGCGGCATCGCCCTGAATGCCATGGCCGTGGCCATGGCCGCCGTGGCAGGGCCGGCGTTGGCGGCGCTGGTGCTGTCGCTGCTGTCCTGGCACTGGCTGTTTGCGTTGGGCGTGCCGCTGGCGCTGGCCGTGGTGCTGCTGGGGCGGCGCCATCTGCCAGTGGGCGAATGCAGCGGGCGCACGCCGTTTTCGGCGCTGGACTGGCTGCTCAACATCCTGGCCTTTGGCCTGCTGTTCTGGGCTGTGGACGCACTGGCCGCGCATGGCCTGGCGCATTGGCTGGCGCATGGCCACTGGGGCTGGCATGGCCGCCTGGGCGCGGCTGCGCTGGGGCTGAGCCTGCTGCTGTGGCTCTGGCACGTGCGCCGCCAGCGCCGGCTGCCCGAGCCGCTGCTGCCCTTGGATTTGCTGCGCATCCCGGTGTTTGCGCTGTCCATGTGCGCCTCGGTGATGGCGTTTGCTGCGCAAATGCTCAGCTTCATCGCGCTGCCGTTTCTGAGCCTGAGCATCCTGCACCATGCGCCGTGGCAGACGGGCCTGCTGGTGAGCATGTGGCCCCTGGCCATTGCGCTGCTGGCACCGCTGGTCGGGCGCAGCATCGGGCGCTTTCCTGGCGCGGTGCTGGGCGCGTTGGGCATGCTGCTGCTGGCGGCTGGGCTGATGCTGCTGGCCTGGCTGCCGCTGCATGCGCCGCTGTGGGCCCTGGGCTGCGTGGCCTGGCTGTGTGGCGCGGGCTTTGGCCTGTTCCAGTCGCCCAACAATCACATCATCCTCACGGCTGGGCCGCGCACGCGCAGCGGCGCCGCAGGCGGCATGCTGGGCACGGCCCGGCTGACGGGGCAATCGCTGGGCGCGGCGCTGGCCGCCGGCGTGTTCACGTTGTGGCCGCCGCCGCACTATCTGGGCGGGCCGCAAACCGCTTTCGCACTGGCCGCTGGCTGTGCATTGCTGGCCGCCCTGGCCAGCGTGCTGCGCCGCAGCCGCTTTTGCTGACCCGCGTTTTCTTCTCTTTTTGACAGACCGACCATGCGCACTGCCAACCCCCCTTCGCCTTCTTCTCGGCCTGAGCCCTTGCCGCGCAGCGCCTTTGCCGCCTTCGAGCGCATCGACACGCGCTGGAGCGACAACGACATTTATGGCCACGTCAACAACGTCGTCTACTACAGCTGGTTCGATACGGCCGTCAACCGTCACCTCATCGCCCAGGGCGTGCTCGACATCCATGCCGGCAGCGTCATCGGTCTGGTGATCGAAACCCAGTGCAATTACTTCGCGCCGCTGGCCTTTCCGCAGGCCATTGACGTGGGTCTGCGCAGCGCGCATCTGGGGCGCTCCAGCGTGCGCTATGAGCTGGGCATCTTTGCCGCCGATCAGGCGCTGTGCGCCGCGCGCGGGCATTTCGTGCACGTCTACGTCGATCGCGACAGCCGCCGCCCCGTGCCCTTGCCAGAGCCACTGCGCCAGGCCCTGCAGCGCCTGCAACTGCCGCCCGAGGCACAGGCCCACAGGGCGGGCGCCGGGCGCTGAAGGCCTTTCACTGACTTGATCGGTTGCTGCCTTGATGGCGGCTGCGCGCCTGTTGCTTTTGGCGCATAGGCACTTATAGAGAACGGCCCCGGCCATGGCATCGCCATGGCCGGGGCCGTTTGGGATTTCGCGCACCTCAACGGTGCGGCGATTTGCCCGCCTTGACCTGCTCGCCGCCCACTGGTTTCACACCAGCTTGGCAGCGGGCAGACCGCCTGGGCTTACGGCATTTTCATGCCTTGCGCCGCAGGCCTTGCTGCAGCAAGCCGGTGACGCCCAGACCCAGCGAAAGCAGCAGCAGCAGCAGCGGTGCAAGCGCAGGCACGGGTGTTGTACCCAGGGGCAGGCCACCGCGCAGACGCACGATGGTCGGGCTGCCTGCGGCATCGTGGCTAAAGCGCAGCTCAGCCTCTTGCAGGCCGGTGGCTGTCGGCTTGAAGCGCACCTGCACTGTGCAGCTTGCGCCTGGGTTCAGCGTCATCGCGTTGCAGGTACCAGCATCCAGCACGAAGGCCGTGGCATCGGGGCCTGCCAGCGCGGGTGGCCCTGCCAGGGTCAGGGGCGCCGTGCCACTGTTGGTGAAGGTGATGGCTTTCGGCGCAGATTCATTGCCTACGGCGATCACGCCAAATTCCCAATGGCTGATCGAGACCTGGGCGTTGGGCGCTGGTGCAGCCTGCCCCGCGCCGCGCAGTGCCACGGTCGATGGGCTGCCGGCGGCATTGTGGGCAATCGTCAGCGAGCCATTGGCCGGCCCTGCGGCAGTGGGCTTGAAGACCACATTGACGGTGCAGTTGCCGCCAGCGGCGATGTTCGCGCCGGCGGCGCAGGTGCTGCCAGCGGCGATCTCGAAGGGGCCGGACACGGCAGGGGCTGCACCCAAGGTCAGCGGGCCTGTGCCGTTGTTGGTCAAGGTCACGGTCTGGGCTGGCGAGCTGGCGCCCACAGTGGCATTGCCCAGATCCAGGGTGGCGGGCGAGATCTGCACGCCCGGTGTGGGCGCCACGCCCGCGCCGCGCAGGGCCACGGTCGATGGGCTGCCGGCGGCATTGTGGGCAATCGTCAGCGAGCCATTGG
>JAUMYI010000088.1:8140-9830 GCA_030528705.1 Comamonadaceae bacterium
CAGGGGCTGCACCCAAGGTCAGCGGGCCTGTGCCGTTGTTGGTCAAGGTCACGGTTTGCGCTGGCGAGGTGCTGTTGAGTGCAATGCCGCTGAAGTTGAGCGCGTTGGTGCTCAACTGCGCATTGGGGGCTGCAGGGGTAAGGCCCTGGCCTCGCAATGCCAATTCGCTGACATTGGGCGTGCCATTGTGCGTGATGCGCAGCAGCCCTTGTGCATTGCCTGCGCTGGTGGGCGCAAAACGCAGCTGCACGGTGCAGGTGCTGCCTGCGGCCACGGGGGTGCCTACGGCACAGCTGCCACCGATGACGCTAAAGGGCGCGGGGGCCGTGATTTGCGTCAGATTCAAAGACGCGTTGCCAGTATTGCGCACCGTCACGTCTTGCTGGGCATTGCTCCCCACGTTGATGGCGCCGAAGTTCACGGGATCGGGCGTCAGCTGCACGGCTGGCATCGGGGCTGCAACCCCAGTGCCGTTCAGTGCCACGGTGGTGGTTGCCGGCGTGGCGTTGTGTTTGAAGATCAGTGAGCCCGATGAGCCGCCCAAGGCCGCAGGCGTGTACGTCACGGCGACCGTGCAGCTCTGGTTGGCTGCCAAAGTGGTGTTGGCCGCACAGGTCGTGCCGGCTGCGGCAATGGCAAAAGGCGCGGTCACGCTGGGCGCCTGCGCCAGGGTCAAGGGGGCAGTGCCTTGATTGGTCAAGCTCACCGTTTGGGCGGCAGAAGTTTGCCCCTGCACCACATTGCCGAAATTCAGCGCCGTGGGCGCTGCTTCGGCAATCACCGTGCCCGTCGAAGGCGCGCCGTACAGACTGCGGCAGGCTGCGATGTCGTCGGGCTGCAGAGTCTGAGATGGGTTGGGGGAGTAACTTGTCAGCGGCGGGCCGGACATCACGACATCGGGCACATCGGAATGGGCAATGCCCATCATGTGCCCCAGCTCATGGATGATGGTTTTGTTGTTGGCACGGTAGCGCGAGGACAGCCAGACATCGCCTTCCACGGCCTGACCGTTTGACGTACCCACGCCGCCTGTGCCCGCAACGCTGTTGTTGCCTGGATCGTGCCAGCCGATCGTGCTCTGGCCATCAAAGTCGCCATTGAGTGCCAGCCCTGGCAGACTGCTGGTCGTGCCCTTGTAGACAAAGCGCACGTTGCACACCGTCTGCCATTGCTGCATGCCGTTTTGCAGCGCCGCAATGGCTTCGTCGGCAGAGGCATAGGCAGCCGGCCGGTTGGCATCGTTGTAGTACCACTGGATTTCCCCGCCAGCGAAGCCGGAGGTGACGTGGTCGAACAGCTTGAACTTCTCCAGCAGGTCTTGCCAAGGGGCTTTGTAGACCACGCGGAAGTCGCCTTGCTCGTAGATGTGCGGGGGCAGTGGTGATGGGCCTTCCTGCCCATGGGCCCCTGCCATAGGGAGCAATGCAGCGCCGATGGCCAACATGCCAAGTGCGCCAATGTGTCTAGATGACATGGATCTCCTCCGACTGTTGCAGAAAAAAGCAATGGACTGCAAGTGTAACAGCCGCTTTCGCAGTCAAGACGCGCTGGCACAAATTTGGTTTTGAACAGCGTGCTCCTCTAGAGCGTGTGATGCACTTTGCGCTCCCCCGCGCTGGCCCCAAAACCGTGTAATCGCAAGGCGGCGCGCGCCGCCAAGGCTGGCTGCCTTGGCAAGCGAGAGGGCGCG
>JAUMYI010000089.1:0-7412 GCA_030528705.1 Comamonadaceae bacterium
TGGGCAGGTAGATGGTGACGCGGTCGCCCTTTTGCACGCCCAGCTTGCGCAGCGCGTTGCCCAGCTTGCACACGCGCTCATGAAGCTGGCGGTAGCTGACTTTTTGCGCCGGGGTGTCGGGGCTGTCAGGCTCCCAGATGATGGCGGTCTTGTCGCCGCGCTCGGCCAGGTGGCGGTCCAGGCAGTTGACGCTGACGTTGAGCTCGCCATCGGCAAACCAGCGGGTGTGAAAGTGATTCGGGTCGAAGCTGGTGTCCTTGATGACGGTGGGCTCCTTGAACCAGCTCAGGCGCTTGGCCATGCGGCCCCAAAAGCCTGCGGGGTCCTTGACCGACTCCTCGTACATCTGTTGGTACTTCTCGGCCGTGATGGTGTTCGGGCCCGCCAGGGCCGGGTTGACGGGGTACAGGTCTTGTTGACTCATAGCGATACCTCTCTCAATCGTTGACATCATTATTAAAAACATGCCGCAGTCCGGCAGGGCTGCTGGCCCGGGCCGGACTGCGGCGCGCTGGCCATTTTCATGCTCAGTGCGAAGACGCCTTGGCAGCGCCCAAGCCCGTCTCGGAGCGCACCTGCTGCGCCGGGAAGGCGGCGCGCTCGGCCTGGGCATTGCGGCTCTTGTCGGTGATGGAGAACAGCCAGATGCCGATGAAGGCCAGCGTCATCGAAAACAGCGCCGGCGAGGCGTAGGGGAAGGGCGCCGAGCCTTTGGCATTGCCCAGCACGGCCTCCCACACCGAGGGCGAGAGCACCGTCAGCAGCACCGAGGAGCCCAGGCCCAAAAAGCCGCCAATCACCGCGCCGCGCGTGGTCATGTCCTTCCACAGGATGGAGAGAAACAGCACCGGGAAGTTGGCCGAGGCCGCCACCGCAAAGGCCAGCGAAACCATGAAGGCGATGTTTTGCTTTTCGAACACGATGCCCAGCAGCACCGCCACCACGCCCAGCACCAGGGTGGTGATGCGCGAGACTTTGAGTTCCGCCGCGCTGTCGGCCTTGCCCTGCTTGAACACGGTGGCATACAAATCGTGCGACACCGCCGATGCGCCCGAGAGCGTCAGCCCCGCCACCACGGCCAGGATGGTGGCAAAGGCCACGGCCGAGATAAAGCCCAGGAACACGTTGCCGCCCACCGCGCTGGCCAGGTGCACGGCCGCCATGTTGCTGCCGCCGACCAGGCCGCCTTTGGCGTCCAGGAATTGCGGATTGGTGCTCACCAGCACGATGGCGCCAAAGCCGATAATGAAGGTCAGGATGTAGAAATAGCCAATCCAGGTCGTGGCCCAGAACACGCTCTTGCGCGCCTCCTTGGCGTTGGGCACGGTGAAAAAGCGCATCAGCACGTGCGGCAGGCCAGCGGTGCCGAACATCAGCGCCATGCCGAAGCTGATGGCCGAGATCGGATCCTTGATGAAATTGCCCGGCCCCATGATGGAGTTCGAGCCTTTGACTTCGACCGAAGCCTTGAACAGGTTTTCAAAGCTGAAGCCATAAGCCTGCATCACCATGAAGGCCATGAAGCTCGCGCCCGCCAGCAGCAGGCAGGCCTTGATGATCTGCACCCAGGTCGTGGCCGTCATGCCGCCAAACAGCACATAGACCATCATCAAGACGCCCACGATGATGACGGCGTAGATGTAATCCAGCCCGAACAGCAGCTTGATGAGCTGGCCCGCGCCCACCATCTGCGCGATCAGGTAAAACGCCACCACCACCAGCGTGCCGCTGGCGGCAAAGGCGCGGATCGGCCCTTGCTGGAAGCGGTAGCCCGCCACATCGGCAAAGGTGAACTTGCCCAGGTTGCGCAGCTTCTCGGCCATCAAAAAGGTGATGACCGGCCAGCCCACCAGAAAGCCGATGGAGTAAATCAGCCCGTCATAGCCATTGGCCATCACCGCCGCCGAAATGCCCAGAAAGGACGCGGCCGACATGTAATCGCCCGCAATCGCCAGGCCATTCTGAAAGCCCGTGATGCCGCCGCCTGCGGTGTAGAAATCGGCCGCCGACTTGGTGCGCGCCGCGGCCCATTTGGTGATCCACAGCGTGCCGGCGACGAACACGCCGAACATGACGATGGCCGTCCAGTTGGTGGACTGCTTTTGCAGCTCGCCCAGATCGCCGCCAGCGGCCCAGGCCCCCGCAGCGGCAGCGGCCAACAGCAAGCCCAGCGCGGCCTGGCGGGCCTGCGCAGCAATGAAGAAACCCCGTGCATTCATTGGCGAGCCTCCTCCAAAACCTTGTGCGTGAGCGCGTCGAACTCGGTGTTGGCGCGGTACACGTAAATGCCGGTGATCACGATCGTGAACACAATCACCCCCAGGCCAATGGGGATGCCCAGCGTCGTCACCCCCGCGCCCAGGGGCTTGGCCAGAAAGGACTTGTCGAACGCAATCAAGCCGATGTAGCCGTAATAGACCAGCAGCATCAAAATCGTCAGCGTCCAGCCAAAACCATTGCGCTTGCGGCGCAGCAGCTGGTAGTTGGGGTTGTTCTCGATGCGTTGGACCATCGGGTCCGCAGCGTGGCTGTGCGAGGCACTCATGGCAGTCTCCAATCTCATCGTTGTCAGGCCCAATGCCGCCAAACAGCGCCGCCTTGGATCCCAGGCACACGTCGCTGGCGCGGCATTCGGGCAGGCGCCAATTTAGCGGCCCACCCCCTGATGCCGCCAGACGACTTTAGTCTTAAGGGATTACCCAAATCGGCGCCAAGCGGCGCTGCCAGGGCAGCGCCGGCCCGGCCGCGCTTTGCCACTACACTACTTCGCCCCCTGGCGCCCCCGTCGCCCAGCGCCTGCCGCCCGCCCCAAGGAGCCCGCGCCCGTGATCACCGAACTGGAATTCCAAAGCCTGGCCCGCGAGGGCTACAACCGCATCGCGCTGATGGCGCAGGCCTTTGCCGACCTGGAAACGCCGCTGTCGCTGTACCTGAAGCTGGCCCACGCGCACGATGGCGGGCGCAACAGCTTCTTGCTCGAATCGGTGCTCGGCGGCGAGCGTTTTGGCCGCTACAGCTTCATCGGCCTGCCCGCGCGCACGGTGCTGCGCGCCAGCGGCTTTGGCGCGCAGGCGCGCACCGAGGTGCTCACCGATGGTCAGGTGGTCGAGACCGACCACGGCAACCCGCTGGATTTCATCGCCCGCTACCAGGCGCGCTTCAAGGTGGCGCTGCGCCCGGGCATGCCGCGCTTTGCCGGCGGGCTGGCCGGTTACTTCGGCTACGACACGGTGCGCCACATCGAGCGCAAGCTGCAAGCCAGCTGCCCGCCCGATGACTTGCAGCTGCCCGACATCCTGCTGCTGCACACCGAGGAGGTGGCGGTGATCGACAACCTCTCGGGCCGGCTGTACCTGCTGGTCTGGGCCGACCCGGCCCAGCCCGAGGCCTACAGCCGCGCCAAGCGCCGCCTGCGCCAGCTGCGCGAGCTGCTGGCGTGCAGCGTGGCCGCGCCGCCGGTGGCGCCCAGCGCCAGCCAGGCGCCGCTGCGGCGCTTTGCCAAGGCCGACTACCTGGCCGCCGTGGCGCGCGCCAAGGAGATGATCGCCGCCGGCGAATTCATGCAGGTGCAAATCGGCCAGCGCATCGAGCAGCCCTACACGCAAAGCCCGCTGGCGCTGTACCGCGCGCTGCGCTCGCTCAACCCCAGCCCCTACATGTACTACTACCACTTCGACAGCGCCGCGGCGTCGGCGGCGCCGGGCGCGCTCGACGATGGCCTGCACGTGGTGGGCGCCAGCCCGGAGATCCTGCTGCGCCAGGAGCGTTGCGAGGACGGACAGAAAATCACCATCCGCCCGCTGGCGGGCACACGCCCGCGCGGCGCCACGCCCGAGCTGGATCAGGCCGCCGAGCAGGAGCTGCTGGCCGACCCCAAGGAGCGCGCCGAGCACGTCATGCTCATCGACCTGGCGCGCAACGACATTGGCCGCATCGCGCAAACCGGCAGCGTGCGCGTGAGCGAAGCCTTTGCCGTAGAGCGCTACAGCCACGTGATGCACATCGTGAGCAACGTCGAGGGCCTGCTGAACGCGGGCATGAGCAATATGGACGTGCTGCGCGCCACCTTCCCGGCGGGCACCCTCACCGGCGCGCCCAAAGTGCATGCGATGGAGTTGATCGACCAGCTCGAACCCGTCAAGCGCGGCCTGTACGGCGGCGCCTGCGGCTACCTCAGCTACGCCGGCGACATGGATCTGGCCATCGCCATCCGCACCGGCCTGATCAAGAACCAGACCCTGTACGTGCAAGCCGCCGCCGGGGTCGTGGCCGACTCCGTGCCCGAGATGGAATGGCGCGAAACCGAACACAAGGCCCGCGCCCTGCTGCGCGCGGCCGAACTGGTAGAAGAAGGATTTGACACATGAACAGCCCCTGCCCGGCCCCCAGCCCCGCAGCCCCTGACGCGCGCCCGGCGATTGAGCGCACCGCCCACTGCACCGACATGGCCCAGGTGCGCGCGTGCATCGACGCGCTGGACGACATCCTCGTGCCGCTGCTGGTCGAGCGCGGCGGCTACATGACCCAGGCCGCGCGCATCAAGGCCACGCAGCAGCAAGTGCGCGATGAGGCGCGCATCGCCTTCATCGTCGCGCGCGTGCGCGAGCGCGCGCTGGCCGAAGGCGGCCAGCCCGATCTGATCGAGGCCATCTACCGCAGCATGATGGAAGCCTACATCGCCTACGAGCACCGCGAGTTCGAGCGCCTGCGCGCGCCCGCCTCTGACGCCGCCCATGCGCCCCAGGGCTGAGCCGCCCTGCCCCAACACCTTCGGCCTGCGGCCATGAAGCTGCTGCACACCTCGGACTGGCACCTGGGCCGCAACCTGTTCGGGCGGCGGCGCCACGAGGAATTTGCCGCCTGGCTGGACTGGCTGGCCGGCGCCGTCGAGCGCGAAGCCATCGACGTGCTGCTGGTGGCCGGCGACGTGTTCGACACCGGCACGCCCAGCAACGCCACACAGGCGCTGTACTACCGCTTCCTGCACCGCGTGGCCGCGGCGCGCTGCCGCCACACCGTGGTCATCGCCGGCAACCACGACTCGCCCTCGCTGCTGGACGCGCCGCGCGAACTGCTGCAGGCGCTGCAAGTGCACGTCGTCGGCCAGGCCCGCGCCAGCGCCGAGCAGGAAGTGCTCACGCTGCACGACGCGCAGGGCCAGGCGCAACTGATCGTTTGCGCCGTGCCCTATCTGCGCGAGCGCGAGCTGCGCAGCGCCGAGCCGGGCGAAAGCCCGCAGGACAAGGAGCGCAAGCTGCTGCAGGGCCTGGCCGAGCACTACGCCGCCGTGGCCCAGGCCGCGCTGGCGCGCCGCGCCGCGCTGGGCCGGCCCGTGCCCATCGTCGCCATGGGCCACCTGTTTGCCAGCGGCGGCCATACCCTGGAGGGCGACGGCGTGCGCGAGCTGTACGTGGGCGGCCTGGCCCAGGTCGGCGCAGAGCTGTTTTCGCCCGCCTTCGACTACGTGGCCCTGGGCCACCTGCACGTGGCGCAAACCGTGGGCGGCCAGGCCCACATCCGCTACAGCGGCGCGCCGCTGGCCATGGGCTTTGGCGAGGCCGCGCACGGCAAAAGCGTCTGCCTGGTGCAATGGCCAGGCGCAGACAGCAGCGCGCCGCCCGGCACCGCGCCCAGCGCCATCACGCTGCTGCCCGTGCCGCGCTTTCAGCCGCTGGCGCGCGTGCGCGGCGACTGGAGCGCCATCGCCGAGCAACTGCAGGCGCTGGGCGCGCAATACCCGCGGCCCGACCCACAGCCCGACCCACGGCCCGCCCCGGCGCAGCAGGCCGAAGCCAGTACCGAAGCCGATGCCGCCGCCACGCCCGGCGCGCGCCTGTGGCTGGAAGTGCTCTACGAAGGCCAGGAGCTGCTGCCCGACTTGCGCCAGCGCGTGGCCGCCGCCACCGCCAATGCGGCCATCGACGTGCTGCGCATCGCCCAGCCGCGCCTGAGCGCGCAGCTGCTGGCGCACAGCCAGGCCGACGAAAGCCTGCAAACGCTGGACGTGCACGAGGTGTTCGAACGCTGCATGGCCGCGCACCACATCCCCGAAGCGCAGCGCGCCGCACTGCGCCAGACCTACGCCCAGGCCCTGCACGAGCTGCAACAGGCCGACCCGCAGGCGCAATGAACGCCTGCGCACCTTGCCACACCGCCCCCCATGCGCATCCTGCACATCCGCCTGAGCAACCTCAACGCCTTGAGCGGCCAGTGGCACATCGACCTCACGCACCCGGCCTACGCCAGCGAGGGCCTGTTTGCCATCACCGGCCCAACCGGCTCGGGCAAAAGCACGCTGCTGGACGCCATCTGCCTGGCGCTGTACGGCCGCACGCCGCGGCTGGCCAAAATCGGCAAAAGCGGCAACGACATCATGTCGCGCCAAAGCGGCGAATGCTTTGCCGAGGTCGTCTTCGAAACCCCGGCCGGGCGCTGGCGCTGCCACTGGAGCCAGCGCCGCGCGCGCAAGCAGCCCGAGGGCGAGCTGCAAGCGCCGCGCCACGAAATCGCCAACGCCGACACCGGCCAGATTCTGCAAAGCAGCCTGCGCGGCGTGGCCGAGCGCGTCGAAGCCCTCACCGGGCTGGACTTCATGCGCTTTACCCGCTCCATGTTGCTGGCCCAGGGCGGCTTTGCCGCCTTTTTGCAGGCCGCGCCCGAGGAGCGCGCGCCGCTGCTCGAACACCTCACCGGCAGCGGCATCTACAGCCAAATCTCCATGCACGTGCACGCGCGCCACAGCCAGGAGCAGCAACAGTTGCAGGCCCTGCGCGCCGCGCTGCAGGGCGCGCAGCCGCTGCCGGCCCAGGATCTGGCCCAACTGCAGCACGATCTGACCCGGCAACAGGCCCACGAAGCCCAGCTGCAAGCCCAGCTGGCCGAGCAGGCCCAAGCCATTGCCTGGCGCCAGCGCCTGCAGCAGCTGCAGCAACAACACGCGCAATGGCTGGATGCCCAGCAGGCCCTTGAGGCCGAGCAAGCGCGCTTTGCGCCCGAGCAGGCCCGGCTCGACGCCGCGCAGCGCGCGCTGGAGCTGGCCGCCGCCGACGCCGCGCTGCAGGCGCTGCGCCAGGCCCAGGCCAGCGACGCCCGGCAGTTGCAAACCCTGCAAGCGCACAGCGCCGCGCAACAGCAGGCACTAGCCCAAGCCCAGGCCCAGCAACAAGCCGCCGAGCAAGGCCTGCACCAAGCCCAGCAGACCCAGGCCCAAAGCCAGGAGCTATTGCAACAGGTGCAGGCGCTGGACTGGCAGCGCCAGCAACAACAGCGCCAACTCAGCGAGCAGCAACAGGCCTTGCAGGCGCTGCATGAGCGCCTGCAGCAACAGCAGGCGCAGCACCAGCACAGCCTGCAGCAGCAGGCCCAGGCCGAGCAGCAGCTGCAAGCCCTGCAGGCGCAACAGCAGCAGCGCG
>JAUMYI010000089.1:7512-9575 GCA_030528705.1 Comamonadaceae bacterium
CGCGCCACACCCTGCAAGATGGCCAGCCCTGCCCGCTGTGCGGCGCGCTCGAGCACCCCTTCACCCAGGCCCAGGCCCGGCCGCAGCCCGAGCCGCAGGCCACGGCCCAGCGCATCCAGGCCGCGCGCGCGCAACTGCAGCAATGGCGCGCCGAGCACACCCAGCAGCAACTGCGGCACGGCCAGTGCCATGAACAGGCCCAGCAGGCGCGGCAACACAGCCAGCAGCAGCACCAGCGCGCCCAGGCCGCGCTGGCCAGGCTGCGCGCGCTGCACGAAGACCTGGCCCAGCCGCCCACCCCCGCGCCTGCGGCTTGCGAGGCGCAGCAAAGCGCCGCCGCCCTCATGCAGCGCCTGGCCCAATGGCCGGCCGACGCCCAGGGACCGGCGCACAGCGCCGCGCTCGATGCCCTGGCCCAGGCCCTGAAAGCCGCGCAGGCCGAGCAGGCCGCGCAATGCCAGGCCAGCGCGCAGCGCCTGGCCGAAGCCGAGGAACTGGCGCAGGCCATCGCCCAAAGCCACGCCCGGCTGGAGCAGCAGCGCCAAAGCGCCGATCAGGCCATGCAGGCCAGCCATGCCGCGGCCGAGCAGCAGGCCAAGGCCCAGCACGCCCTGCAGCAACTGCAGCAGCCCCTGCAAGCCCTGCAGGCGGCGCAGGCCGCGCAGCAGCAGGCATTGCAGCAAGCCTTGGAGGGCCTGCCAGAGCAGGGCGAGCTGCCCCGTTGGGCCTCAACCCATCCTGCGGCAGAAGGCCACGCCAAGGCCTTGGCCGGCGCGGACGAGCCCGAGCCGCACAACCTGCAGGCGCTGCTGCAGGCCCTGGAGCAGCGCCGCGCGCAATGGCTGCTGCTGCAACAACAACATGGCGCGCTGCAGCCACAGCTCGCCGCCCTGGCCCAGCGCATTGCGCAGCAGGCCCAGCACGCCGCGCAACTGCAATCGCAATGGGAACAACAGCGCAGCCAATGCCAGGCGCTGCAACAGGCTGCCGAGCAATTGCAGGCGCAGCGCCAGGCCCTGTTCGGCACGCAAGATCCGAAGGCCCAGGCCGAGCGCCTGCAGGCCAATTGCCAGGCCGCTGCCCAGGCCCTGCAGCAGGCCCAGCAGCATTGGCGGCAGGCCCAGGCCGCACAACTCGAACACCAAAGCCGCTGCCAGGCGCTGCAGCAGGCCCAGGCCGAGCGCGCGCCGCAGCTGGCTGCACAGGCGGCCGAGTTCGCCGCGCAGCTACAGGCGCGCGGCTTTGCCCACGAGGCCGCCTACCGCGCCGCCCTGCTTCCGCCCGCCCAGCGCCAGCAACTGGCCCAGCAGGCCGAGCGGCTGCGCATCGAGCAGGCCCGCCTGCACAGCCAGCAGCAGACGCTGCAGGCGCAGCGCAGCGCCCTGCAGGCCGAGCGCCCCGACGAGCCCCCGCCGCTGCAGGCCCTGCAGCAAGCCCAGGCCGAGCTGGCCGCGCAGCAGCGCCAGGCGCTGGAGGCGCTGGGCACGCTCAAATCCCGCCTGGCCGAGCAGCAGCAGCAGGCGCAGCGCCAAGCCATCGAGGCGCAGCAGCGCGAATGCCTGCGCTGGGAGGCGCTGCACGCGCTGATCGGCTCGGCCGATGGCAAGAAATACCGCCACTTCGTGCAGGGCCTGAGCCTGGCCATGGTGGTGGCCCAGGCCAATGGCCAGTTGCAAAAGATGAGCGGGCGCTACCTGCTGGTGTGCGACCCGGCGCAGCCGCTGGAGCTGAGCGTGATCGACAACGACCAGGCCGGCCTGGTGCGCACGACCAAGAACCTCTCGGGCGGCGAGAGCTTCATCGTCAGCCTGGCGCTGGCGCTGGGCCTGTCGCACATGGCCAGCCAGAACGTGCGCGTGGACGCGCTGTTTCTCGACGAAGGCTTTGGCACGCTGGACGACGAGGCGCTGGAGACGGCGCTGGAGACGCTGGCCAGCCTGCGCCTGGAGGGCAAGCTCATCGGCGTGATCTCGCACGTGCCGGCCCTCAAAGAGCGCATCGCCACGCAAATCGTGCTCACGCCCCTGCCCGGCGGCCACAGCCGCCTCAGCGGCCCGGGCTGC
>JAUMYI010000090.1:0-2732 GCA_030528705.1 Comamonadaceae bacterium
CCCACAAGGCCCAGCGCCATGCCGGCAGCGCGCCTGCAGTGGCCACCAAGGCTGCTACCATTGCGCGCCTTATGCCCCAGAGCCCGCCCCCACCCTCGCACTCTTTGGCGGCCGACGCCCCCAGCGGCCCGGCAGTTGCCGCAGCCCAGCCGCCCGCCCCTGCCCCATCCCCTGGCCCTGACCCTGCGGCCGCACCTTCCTGGCTGGCGCGGCTGCAAGCCACCGTCATGCAGCACTGGCTGGTGCGCGGCGTCATGGCCTGGCTGGATGCCGACGGCATGCGCATGAGCGCGGCCATGGCCTTCTACGCCATGCTCAGTCTGGCGCCGCTGCTGGTGCTGGTGGTCGCTGGCGTGGGCTGGTGGGTCGATCGCTCCGTGGTCGAAGACACCATGCTCAGCCAGGTGCAGGCCGTAGCCGGCGAGCGCACCGCCGCCGTGGTGCAGCAGGCGCTCAACAGCGCCACCGCCCCGGCGCAAGGGGTGATTGCCTCGCTGATCGCCTTTGGCGTGCTGCTCTCGGCGGCCACCGGCGTGTTCGTCGCCCTGCAAGATGCCCTCAAAGACATCTGGCAACAGGCCCGCGACGAGAACCAGCCCTGGTGGTGGCTGCTGGTGCTGCGGCTGCGCGGCGTGGGCTACATGCTGGTCGTCGGCGGGCTGCTGATGGTCTCGCTGGTGCTGACCACCGTGCTGCGCGTCATCACCCCCATGCTGGGCGATGTGCTCTCGCACCCCTGGGCCCTGACCCTGCTCAACGAAACCGTCTCCTTTCTCTTCATCACCTTGCTGTTCATCGGCCTGATGCGCATCAGCGATGGCAAAAAGCCCTCGATGCGCTATCTGGCGCGCGCCGCGGCCATTGGCGCCATCCTGTTCACGCTGGGCAAGCACGCCATGACTGCCTACCTGGCCGGCGCGGCCGTGGTCTCAGCCTATGGCGCGGCCGGCTCGCTGGTGGCGCTGCTGATGTGGCTGTACTTCTCCAGCGCCATCTTGCTGCTCGCGGCCAGCCTGGCCAAGGCCATGGCCGATGCCGATCACGCGCCGCTGGAAGAGCCCAGCGATGCACACGCCGCCCCCACCACCACCCATTGACCTGCCAACCTGCCAGCGAAAGCGCCACATGACAGCCCCTGCCCCCTCCCTATCGGCCTCGGCACAGCCGAGCAGCGCATCCGGCCTGCACATCGGCCTGCTGACCGGCGGCGGCGACTGCCCCGGCCTGAACGCCGTGATCCGCGCCGTGACCAAATCACTGCTGCACGACGCCGGCGCGCGCGTCACCGGCATCGAGCGCGGCTTTCTGGGCCTGATCGAGCGCCGCACCCGCCCGCTGGACTGGAACGCCGTCAGCGGCATCCTGCACCAGGGCGGCACCATCCTGGGCGCGCACAACGCCGCCGACCCATTTCGCTGGGCCGGCGCCGGCGGCGCCGATGTCTCGGCCCAAGTGCTGGACTACGCGCGTGAGCTGGGCCTGGACGCGCTGGTGGCCATCGGCGGCGATGGCACCATGCACATCGCCCACCGCCTGCACACGCTGGGCCTGCCCGTGGTGGGCGTGCCCAAAACCATCGACAACGACCTGCTGCACACCGAGCGCAGCTTTGGCTTTGACAGCGCCGTGGCCATCGTCGCCGAGGCGCTGGAGCGGCTCGAAACCACCGCCCGCAGCCACCAGCGCGTCATGATCCTGGAAACCATGGGCCGCTACACCGGCTGGATCGCCCTGGCCGGCGGCTTAGCCGGCGGCGCCGACGTCATCGTGCTGCCCGAGCTGCCCTACGACCTACAGGCCATCGCCCGGCACTGCCGGGCGCGCCAGCAGCACCCCGGCCACACCCTGATCTGCATCGCCGAGGGCGCACGCCCGGCCGATGGCGCAATGACCGTGCGCAGCCACCTGGCGCACAGCCCCGACCCGGTGCGCCTGGGCGGCGTGGGCGAGGCCCTGCGCGCCCAACTGCAGCCCCTGCTGGATGCCGAAGTGCGCAGCACCCAGCTGGGCCACATCCAGCGCGGCGGCAGCCCCACGGCCTTCGACCGCGTGCTCTGCACCCGCTTTGGCCACCACGCCGCTCACATGGTGGCGCGGCGCGAATTCGGCCGCATGGTCGTGCTGCAAGGCGAGACCTGCTCCAGCGCGCCCCTGGCCGAAGTGGCCCAAGGCCATCGCACCGTGCCGCTGGATCACCCCATGCTGCAAGCCGCGCGCTGCATCGGCGTGTCGCTGGGCACGGAAACCACTGCTGCCTGCCACACGCAACCGCCCGCCGCATGACACCCGCCATCGAACAGCTCAAGGCGCACGGCGTGGCGCATCAGGTCTTGAGTTACACGCACGACAGCAAGGCCCCGTCCTACGGCATGGAGGCGGTCGAAAAACTCGGCCTAGCGCCGCAGCAGGTGTTCAAGACCTTGCTGGCCCAGACCGAGACCGGCGAGCTGCTGGTGGCCATCGTGCCCGTGGCCACTCAGCTGGATTTGAAAGCCTTGGCCCAGGCCGCTGGCTGTAAGAAGTGCGAGATGGCTCAGCCACAAGCGGCGCAGCGCGCCACGGGCTATCTGGTGGGCGGCATCAGCCCGCTGGGGCAAAAAAAGGCGCACCGCAGCTTCATCGATACGGCGGCGCAGGCCTTGGATTGCCTGTACGTCAGCGCCGGGCGGCGCGGGCTGGAAATTGCCCTTTCGCCGCAGGATTTGGCCCGTCTGTGCCAGGCGCGCTTTGCC
>JAUMYI010000090.1:2832-6660 GCA_030528705.1 Comamonadaceae bacterium
CGCCAGGCCGCCCACAGCAGCGCCACGCAAAACGCGGCAAAGGTCAGAAAAGACCAGTTGGCGATGGACAGGCCCAGCAGCGACCAGTCCACCGCCGTGCAATCGCCCGAGCCCCGAAACAGCATCGGGATGGCCTTGCTGATCGGGTAGTTCTCAACGATGCCGTAAAAGTCTCGGCCGCAGGTGACGGTCTCGGGCGGATACCACTGCATCCAGCTCTGGCGCGCCGCGACGAAGGCGCCAAAGCCGCTGACCAACAAGGCCGCGCCGCCCCATAGCCACAGCCACCAGCGCCGCCCCCACAGGCTGCCCAGCGCCGCGGCCAGCAGCACACCTGTCAGGGCGTAGCGCTGCACGATGCACATCGGGCAGGGCTCCAGCCCCACGTGGTGCTGCAAGTACAGCGCAAAGCCCAGCAGGCCGGCACAGGCCAGGGCCATCAAAGCCAGCAAGCGCCGTGGCGCGGCCAGCACAAAATCCAAGGCATTCACGAATTCATCCTTTCTTCTTCATAGCGATGCGCTACCGGCGCGGCATCGCCAGCATGCGCGTATTGTCTGCCGTCTTGGCGTGCGCTCTGCCAAGGAATGCTTTCGCGCCAAGCCAGTGGCCAAGTGGGCAGCTGCGGGACAGGCGGGAGACAGGCGGGAATACACGGCGCGAGAGCCACAGCCGCAGCGCCAGCCATCGCCAGACGCGCCACGCGGCACAAGAGTTCCCACCGCCAGTGGGCACCCAATGAATACAATGCCCGCCCCGCGCTGCGATGCCAGCGGCCACCCGCCCCACAAAAACACCCAGGCCCAAGCCTGCCGCCCCATGCCCGACGACACGACGCCACAATCCACCGCCCTGCCCCCTCATGCCTTGCGCATCGACGCGCTGGACATGGACGCACAAGGCGTGGCGCACCGCGACGACGGCAAGGTGGTGTTCGTCGAAGGGGCGCTGACCGGCGAAATCGTCACCGCCACCACCGTGCGGCGCAAAAACCAATGGGAGAAGGCCACGCTCGATGCCGTGCTGCGCGAATCCTCCCAGCGCACTACGCCGCGCTGCCCGCACTTCGGCCTGCACCAGGGCGCCTGCGGCGGCTGCAAGATGCAGCATCTGAGCCCGGCTGCGCAGCTGGCCGTCAAGCAGCGCGTGCTGGAGGACAACCTCTGGCACCTGGGCAAGGTGCGCGCCGAGCGCATTGTGCGCCCCATCCAGGGGCCGGACTGGGGCTACCGCTGGCGCGCGCGCCTGTCGGTGCGCCACGTGCAGAAAAAAGGCGTGGTGCTGGTGGGCTTTCACGAACGCAAAAGCCGCTACATCGCCGACATGCAGGTCTGCCCCATCCTGCCGCCGCAGGTCGATGCGCTGCTGATGCCGCTGCGCGCGCTGATCGACAGCCTGGATGCGCGCCAGAGCTGCCCGCAGATTGAGGTGGCCTGCGGCGATGCCGTCACCGCGTTGGTGCTGCGCCACCTGCTGCCCCTGAGCGCGGCCGATCTGCAGCGCCTGCGCGACTTCGCCGCGCAGCACCCGCCGCTGCAATGGTGGCTGCAACCCAAAGGCCCCGATACGGTGCACCGGCTCGATGCCGACGATGGCAGCGCGCCACTGGCCTATGCGCTGCCGGAGTTTGGCATCCGCATGCCGTTTCGGCCCACGGATTTCACCCAGGTCAACCCGCACATCAACCGCGTGCTGGTGGCCCGGGCGCTGCAACTGCTGGGCGTGCAGGGGCGCGAGCGCGTGATCGACTGGTTCTGCGGCCTGGGCAACTTCAGCCTGCCGCTGGCCACCCAGGCGGCCCAGGTGCTGGGCATTGAAGGCAGCGACGCGCTGGTGGCGCGCGCCAGCGCCAACTGGCAGGCCAACCAGGCTCAGCGCGCCGCGCAGGGCCTGCGCCCGCTGGCGCCCACGCGCTTCGTGGGCCGCAACCTGTTCCAGATGACGCCCGCGCTGCTGCAGGCCGATGGCACGGCGCAGAAATGGCTGGTCGATCCGCCGCGCGAAGGCGCGTTTGCGCTGGCCAAGGCACTGGCCGACATCCACCAGCGCCGCAACCACCACCAGGGCGCCAGCCCGGCAGCCGCCGAAGCAGCCCAGGCCGCTACAGGCGATGATCTGCCGCCCGCCCACAGCGCCGCCGACTGGCACGACGATGCCCAATGGCAACCGCCACAGCGCATCGTCTACGTCAGCTGCAACCCGGCCACGCTGGCGCGCGATGCCGGCCTGCTGGTGCACCAGGCTGGCTACCGCTGCACGGCCGCTGGCGTGGTCAACATGTTCCCGCACACGGCCCACGTGGAAAGCATCGCCGTGTTCGACGCACAGCCGCCGCGCTGAGCGAATCGCACCTTCGGCTCCGCATACGCCCCCGGCCCTTGGGCTTGCGCCTCAAGGGCGTCACCATGCGCCACAATGCCCGCCATGAATACCCAGCCCCTAGACCCATCCCTGGCCCCGCCCCCGGCAACCAGCCCCAGCGCCACAGCCACCGATGCCGCCGCAGCGCCCGCGCTCGCCAAAAGCGACGACAACCTGATTTGGCTGGACTGCGAGATGAGCGGCCTGAATCCGGACACCGACCGCCTGCTGGAAATTGCCGTGATCGTCACCGGCCCGCAGCTGCAACCGCGCATCGAAGGCCCGGTGCTGGTCATCCACCAAAGTGACGCCGTGCTCAATGGCATGGACGCCTGGAACAAGGGCACGCACGGCCGCAGCGGCCTGATCGACAAGGTGCGCGCCTCCAGCATCGACGAGGCCCAGGCCGAGGCGCAGCTGCTGCAATTTCTGCGCCGCTACGTGGCCAAGGGCAAATCGCCCATGTGCGGCAACACCATCGGCCAGGATCGGCGCTTTCTCGTCAAGTACATGCCCAAGCTGGAGGCTTTCTTCCACTACCGCAACGTCGATGTCAGCACCCTCAAGGAGCTGACGCGGCGCTGGCAGCCGGGCATTGCCAACCAGTTCAAGAAAGCGCAAAAGCACACGGCCCTGGCCGATGTGCACGAATCCATCGACGAGCTGCAGTTCTACCGTGAGCAAGTCATGAAGATTTGAGCGCCCTCACCGCTGGCAGGGCCGTGGCGCGCGAATCGCTGCTGGCCTGATAGCCCAACCACAGGCTTTGCGCGATGCGCCGCGCCGCAGCCATGGCCTGCTCGGCCAGGCGCTCGTTGGGCTGCTCGGCCAAGGTATGCGCAAACAGCTCCAGCCAGTGCCTGAACAGCGCCTGCGTCAAGCCCGGCAAGGCGGCATGTTTGGGCATGGGCGCCCCGGAAAAGCGCCCGCTGCGCAGCAAGATGCTGGACCAGAAATCCATCAGCTTGGCCAGATGCTCGTCCCAATCGTCGATGTGCGCCTCGAAGATCGGCCCGAGCTGCGCATCCTGGCGCACACGTGCGTAAAAGCGCCGCACCAGCTCGGTGATTTCCTGCTCGCTGCAAATCGGTTCGTCGCTCATGGCCAGCCTTTGCGTTGGGGCTTCAGCGCCCTTGGGGCGCCCTCGCAGCATCGCCGCGCCCGCCTTGCGGCGGGACTCGGGGCGTAACGCCCTTGCAGCACATCAATACAGCTCCAGATGCACCCGCCCCTCGAGCCCCAGGCGCTGCCAGGGGGATTCATCGGGCTGCGCCGCGCCCTGCTGCGCATCGGTCAGCAGCGCGTCAAAGGCCGCGCCGATGGCGCGCTCCAGGTGCTGCTTGTTGCCGCAGACGTACACGTGCGCGCCCTGCGCCATCCAGTCGCGCAATGCATCGGCGTGCTCCTGCAGCGCGTGCTGCACGTAGTACTTTTCCGCCCCATCGCGCGAAAAGGCCGTCACCAGCT
>JAUMYI010000090.1:6760-9247 GCA_030528705.1 Comamonadaceae bacterium
TTGCTGATTTGGCGCAGCTCCTTGTCGCGCAGCAGCTCGGCGGCCTCGGGCGCGCCATACCACTGGGCCAGCTGCGCCAGCAGTTGTGGGGCGTTTTGCGCCAGCACGTGCAAGGTGTCGCCGGCACGCCAGCGCATGCCGCTGCCCTCGCAGGCCAGGCGAATGTGATAGGCGCCAGGCTCGGCATCCGGCGCGGCCTGGTTGAGCTGGCGGCGCTCCAGAATGGCCGCCGCATAGGCGTCGTTCTCGCCATAGGCGATCACGCGCAGCGACAGCGCCAGGCCAGCCTGGGCGTCGCCCTGCAGTACCTGTTCGAGCACCGGCTGCCAGCGCGCGAAAAAGTCCGCGTAGCCGATATCGGCGTCCACTCGGTTGATGATGGCCTGCGCGCCGCGCTCCTGCAGCAGCGCATCGAGCTGCTTGGTGAAGCCGCAAAAGTTCGGGTAGGCCGTATCGCCCAAGCCAAAAATGGCATAGCGCAGCTGCGCCAGCGCGCTGCTTTGGCGCAGCCGCGTCAGAAAACCCTCGGCATTGCCCGGTGGCTCGCCGTCGCCAAATGAGCTGGAAATGATCAACAGCAGGGCTTCGTCATCCCAAGGGGCTTGCAAGTCCACGTCGTTGAGCGGCATGACCTGGGGCTGCAGGGCCGCCACGCAGGGCGCGGCGGCCAGCCCTTGGGCCAAGGCCTTGGCGTTGCCCGACTCGGAGCCATAGGCAATCACCACACGTTGGGCAATGGCATGCATGCAAGGGCTCGCTGTTACTTGGCGTAGTACTCGTCGAATTGCTCCTTGGAGAATTCCACGGCCTCGAAGTTGTCCATCAAGTCATTGATGACGCGGCGAATGCTGATGTAGGCGTTGATATTGCCCTGCGCATCGCGCAGCGGCTGCACCGTGGTGTCCACCACATACACGCCGCCGCCCTTGCCCACGTTGGGGATGATGCCCGTCCAGATATTGCCAGCCTTGATGGTGTCCCACATTTCCTTGTAGGTCTCCTTGGGCACGGCCGGGTGGCGCACGATGCTGTGCGGCTGGCCCAGCAGCTCTTCGCGGCTGTAGCCGGTGAGCTTGCAGAACAAGTCGTTGGCGTAGGTGATGTTGCCCTGCAGATCGGTCGTGGAGATCACGGCCACGTTTTCCAGCGCGGCCAGCAGTTGGGCGGAGTCCAGGGTATTGCTCATGGTGCGTTCCTCTTTCAGAGCGGTTGAAAACATCTAACCGCAGCCGCATGCGCTGGCCCGCCCTGCCCACGCCATCGGGGCCGCAGGCTGCGCAGCACATGCCTGCCGCAGTCAAAAGGTGTATTCTATATGCACCTTTTGACTGCGGCGGCCAATCTGGCCCGCCGCCGTGCGCAATGCGCCCGGCCTGCTCGTATGATTCGCCTCTGGCTGACGCCCACCGGGTTGGCGTCCTCACCTCGGAGCCTGTTCAAGGAACCTGCTCCAAGGGCGCTGGAGCGCACACGATGAGACTGACACTCAAGACCGACTACGCATTGCGCACGCTGCTGTTTCTCGGGCAGCAGCAGGCGCTGGTGTCCATCGCGCAGATCGCCCAGACCCATGGCATCTCCGAGCACCATCTCATCAAGGTCGTGCACGCGCTGGGGCGACAGGGCTTCATCGACACGCTGCGCGGCAAGGGCGGGGGCATTCGGCTTGCGCCAGCCGCCTTGCAGGCCACGGTCGGCCAGATCGTGCGCGCCATGGAGGATGATCTGAACCTGGTGGCCTGCTTTGGCCCGCAAAGCGACGACAATCGCTGCCTGCTCACTGGCAACTGCCGGCTGCAAGGCGTGCTGCATTCGGCTCTGCAAGCGTTCATGGACGAGCTCGACGGCCACACGCTGGCCGATTTGCTCGGACCTGCAGGGCCTGCCAGCGCCGCCCATGCGCAGCCCATATCCATCAGCAGGCTGGCCCACCAATCCACCGCAACGCCCGCGCCGCCAAAGCGCAGGGCCAAGAAACCCACCCCTGGGCAAAAGCCCAATGGAGAACACACACCATGACCAGATGGCTTTGGTCGTTCAAGCGCTTCATGCGCGGCATGTGGTTTCGCACCACGCTGTTTTCGCTGCTGGGCATCGTCACGGCGCTGTTTGCCGCCTGGTTCCAGCACTGGATCCCCAAGGAGTGGACGGGCGTGCTGGGCGAGGGCGCGGTGGACAGCATCCTGCAAATCATGGCCGCCAGCATGCTGGCCGTGACGACCTTCTCGCTGAACATCCTGGTTTCGGTCTATGCCTCGGCCAGCAGCGCCGCCACGCCGCGCGCCACTGAGCTGCTCATCAACGACACCGCCGCCAACAACGCGCTGTCGACCTTTCTGGGCGCCTTTTTGTTCAGCATCGTGGGCATCATCACCCTGCGCACCGGCCTGTACCGCGAGGAAGGTCGGGTGCTGCTGTTCCTGGTCACCATCGGCATGATCGTGCTCATCGTCGCGACCTTGCTGCACTGGATCAACTACCTCTCCA
>JAUMYI010000091.1:0-5605 GCA_030528705.1 Comamonadaceae bacterium
ACGAAGGCGATGACGGTGGTGCCGCCCTTGACCGGGCCGGGCTCGCGCGTGATCTTGCCGCCGGCCTGGCGGATGCGCTCGCAGGCGGCGTAGGCATCGGGCACGCCCAGGGCAATGTGGCCGTAGGCCGTGCCCATCTCGTAGCGATCGGTGCCCCAGTTGTAGGTCAGCTCCAGCTCGGCCTGGGCCGGGTTGCCGCCCCCGAAGCCGAGAAAGGCCAGGGTGTAGCGGTATTCAGGGTTTTCGGAAGTGCGCAGCAACTGCATGCCCATGACCTGGGTGTAGAAGTCGATGGAGCGTTGCAGGTCGCCCACGCGCAGCATGGTGTGGAGAAATTGCATGGCAGTCTTGATGGCTCGAGGGGCAATGACAAAAGAGCTGGCAGAGAGCCAGTCATCCCATCGGGATGGCAGGCGCCAGCAGTGGTTGGCCGAACACGGCCTGGGCGATGGCCGAGAGCACCAGCCACTTCAGCACCAGCAGGGCGATGGACAGCAGCAGGCCCAGGGCCATGGGCGAGAAATCGATGTCGCTGGCCTTGGGCAGCAGGCGGCGCAGCGGGGCCAGCCAGGGGCTGCACAGGCGCTCGCTCAGGCTGTGCAGCCAGTGGCCCGGCAGCAGCCAGGACAGCGCCACGTACAGCAGCAAGATACCCAGCGCCAGGTACAGGCCCAGGCGCAGCAGCGAGAACAAGGCCTGCAGCGGCGCCAGCGCAATCAGGTTCAAAGGCAGATTGCCGGCCCACAGCAGTTGCTGCAGCAGCCACATCAGCAGCCAGTGCGCCAGCAGCACGGCATAGGCCAGCAGCAGCGTCAGCCAATCCCAGCGGCCCTGCGGGCGCAGCACGCGGCGCGCCGGGCGCACCAGCCAGTCCGTCAGCGCCAGCAGCAGCTGGCCCAGCGGGTTGCTGAAACTGATGCGCTGCGCCTGCAGCAGTGCCCGCAGCAGGCAAGCGCCCGCGATGGTGCAGGCGATCGAATACAGTACGAACGAGAGGATATTGAGCAGCAGCATGGCGCGCGATCTTAGAGCCTGTTCCCAGTCTCTGCACGGTGGGTAGAGGCTTGAGGCGGGCTTTTGCCGTGTGCTCTGTGCATCAATGGTTCGCCAAGATCAAGGAAGTCCGCATGAGCAGCACACCATCGCGCCACTGCGCCGCGCCGCCCAGCCCGTTTGACGATGCCGCGCCGCCGCCGGGCAGGCCGCCACGCCATCATCAGGAGCTGTTGTTGAGCCCGGCGCAAATGGGCCAGGCCGATGCCGCCACCATTGCCCGTGGCGTGCCCGGCATCGAGCTGATGCGCCGCGCCGGGCAGGCCGTGGCGCTGGCCGTGGCCAGGCGCTGGCAGCCGTGCCGCGTGGCCGTGCTGTGCGGGCCGGGCAACAACGGCGGCGACGGTTTTGTGGCGGCGCAGTGGCTGCGCGCGCGCGGCTGGCCGGTGCGGGTGTTTCTGCTCGGCCAGCTCGAGCGGCTGCGCGGCGATGCGGCCTGGGCCGCCAGCCAGTGGCAGGGCCAGAGCGAGGAGGCTGCGGCTTTCGACCCGGCGCAGTGCGACATCGTCATTGATGCGCTGTTCGGCGCAGGCCTGTGCCGACCGCTCGATGGCCTAGCCGCCAGCCTGGTGCAGCAGTTGGCGGCCAGCGGCCTGCCGGTGTGCGCGGTGGACGTGCCCAGCGGCCTGGACGGCTCCAGCGGCCAGCCGCAAGGGCCGGTGGCCGCTGCGGCGTTGACGGTGAGTTTTTTTCGCGCCAAGCCCGGGCACTGGCTGTATCCGGGCCGCGCGCTGTGCGGCGAGCTGGTGCTGGCCGACATCGGCATTGCCTGCGATGTGCCGATCCAGCCCGCGCCCACGCTGTGGCGCAATGTGCCCAGCCTGTGGCAGGGGCTACTGCCGCAGCCGGCCGCCCAGGGCCACAAATACCAGCGCGGCCATGTGCTGGTGCTGGGCGGGGCGCGGCTGACTGGCGCTGCGCGGCTGTGCGCCCAGGCGGCGCAGCGCAGCGGCGCCGGGCTGGTGACGGTGCTGGCGCCGCAGGCGGCCTGGCCGGTCTATGCCCAGGCGCTGCAGGCCAGCATGGTGCAGCCCTTTGCCGATGCGCAGCAGTTGTGCGCGCTGCTCGACGATGCGCGCGCCAAGGTCTGCGCCATCGGCCCGGGCGCCGGAGTGCAGGCGTTGACGCGCCAGGCCGTGCTGGCTGCGGCGCAACGCGGCAAGGCCCTGGTGCTGGATGCCGATGCGCTGACGGCGTTCGCGCAGGAGCCAAAGGCCTTGTTCCAAGCCCTGACGGCCAACCAGGCCGCCACGGCGGTGCTGACGCCGCACGAGGGCGAGTTTGCCCGGCTGTTCCCCGGCTTGCTGGGCAGCAAGCCCGAACGGGCCGTGCAGGCCGCGCGCCTGGCCCAGGCTGTGGTGGTGCTCAAAGGGGCTGACACCGTGATTGCCGCGCCCGATGGCCGCGTGTTCATCAACAGCAATGCCCCACCCGAGCTGGCCACGGGCGGCACGGGCGATGTGCTGGCTGGCATGGTGGCGGCCTGGCTGGCCCAGGGCATGCCGGCATTGGCGGCGGCCTGCGCGGCGGTCTGGCTGCACGGCCAGGCGGCGCAGCGCGCCTTGGGGCGCGAAGGCGCTGCCGAGCTGGGGCGGTGTTTGACGGCTGAAGATTTGCTGCACGCGCTGTGATGCGCAGCGGCCACGGCCTGTGCCTGCACATGCGCGCTTCGGTATAAGCATCTATAGCAAAGTCGGTAAGGGGCAGGCACACTGTGCCCCAGGCCTGCCAAGAAGCGGGGAACATTCAGCGACAAGGAGAGTTGCCATGTGCCATGCGTGCGTCATTGAAACCGTCAAGAAACAAATGCTGGCGCAGGGGCGCCACAGCCAGGCAGAGGTCGATGCCCAGGTGGCCCAGGCCCCGGCGGCGTTGCGCAGCGGCCATGAAATGGTGGTGGACATGACCCATGCGCTGGACGAGGACTTCCCGACCTTTTTCGGCCAGCAGGAGCTGTTTCGTCAGGCGCGCTACCACTTTGACGAGCATGGCTTCAACCTGAACGAATTGCGTTTGCACGAGCACATTGGCACGCATCTGGATGCGCCGCTGCATTTCAGCGCCGACGGCCAGTCGATTGCGGAAATCCCCGTGGGTAATCTGGTCGTGCCCTTGTGTGTGGTGGACATCCGCGAGCGGGCAGCGGCCAATGCCGACGCGCAGCTCACGCCCGAGGACATCCAGGCCTGGGAGGCCAGGCATGGCCAGCTACCGCCCCAGGCCTGCGTGGCCATGATGTCGGGCTGGGACAAGCTGGCTGCGACCGAGCACTTTCGCAACGCCGATGAGGCCGGCGTGATGCACTTTCCGGGCTTTCATCCCGATGCCGTGCAGTACCTACTGGAAAACACCCAAGTGGCAGGCATTGCCGTGGACACCTTGTCGCTGGACTATGGCGCCTCGGCGGACTTTGCGGCCCATCGAATGTGGCTGCCCTCGGGGCGCTGGGGGCTGGAGGCCATCTCCAATCTGGAGCAAGTCCCGGCCTCGGGCGCCACGCTGGTGGTGGCGGTCTCCAAGATCGCGGGCTGCTCGGGCGGCCTGGCGCGCGTCATGACCCTGGTTTGAGCACCCGCTCGGATGTGAAAAAGCCGGTGGGCTGCAGCGCCACCGGCTTGTTTTTGACCGGCCGGGCTGTTGCAGGCCCTGACCGTCTGGGAAGGCATCACCTCACTTCACGTTGGCGATGCCGTCGCTGATTTCCTTGTGGGCTTCCTCAATGCCGGCCCAGCCCAGAACCTTGACCCATTTGCCTTTTTCCAGATCCTTGTAGTGCTCGAAGAAATGGCTGATGGCATTGAGCGTGCCTTCGTTGACATCGGCAATGCTCTTCATGTGGGCGTAGGCCGGCAGGATTTTTTCCGTCGGCACGGCCAGCACCTTGGCGTCAACGCCGGACTCGTCCTCCATGCGCAGCATGCCCAGCGCGCGGCAGGGCACGACCACGCCGGGCTGTAGCGGGTAGGGCGTGAGCACCAGCACGTCCACTGGGTCGCCATCGCCCGAGAGCGTTTGCGGCACGTAGCCGTAATTGGCTGGGTAGAACATGGCCGTGTTGATGAAGCGATCAACAAAAATCGCGCCCGTTTCCTTGTCGACCTCGTACTTGATCGGGTCGGCATTTTGCGGAATTTCAATGATGACGTTGAACACTTCCGGGGCCTTGCTGCCGGCGGGGACTTTGCTCAGGGACATGGTGAATCTTGCTTCTGATTTAAAGGGGAGGGGGAGCTATGGGGCCTTGTGGCGGGTTTATGCGGCTTGTTTTTCCGTGGCTTTCTTCAGGGCTTTGACGGCCTTGAGCACTTCGTCAACGTGGCCGGGCACCTTCAGGCCGCGCCACTCCTGTGCCAGCGTGCCGTCGGGGGCGACCAGGAAGGTGCTGCGCTCGATGCCTTTGACCTTTTTGCCGTACATGATCTTGTTCTTGACCACGCCGAACATGTGGCACATCTTCTCTTCGGTGTCGGCAATCAGCTCGAAGGGCAGCTCCAGCTTTTCCTTGAAGCCATCGTGTGACTTCATGTTGTCGCGCGAGACGCCAAATACCACCGCACCGAGTTTGGTGAACTTGTCGTACTTGTCGCGAAACTGCATGGCCTCGGTCGTGCAGCCGGGCGTATTGTCCTTGGGGTAGAAATAAAGAATCATGATCTGGCCGTTGTGTGAGGTATTGCTCACCGTCACACCACCAGTTGCGCTGGCTTCAAACTCAGGAAGAGGCTTATTGACAACGATCGCCATATGGATAAGTGTCTCTCAATCTAGGGCAAGGCATTTGCCGCGCTGCGGCCAGCGTGCCCAGCCGGGGCCAGGCGCATGGCGCACACCGCAGAAAACCCGAGGTGTCGTTGAAACATGTCGGGCCCTGCGTGAAATTGCAAAAAAAGCTTGACAACCCAAAAGCGGCCCGCAAAGATGCGCAGCTTGCAAAAAAGTGCAACGGCGCATTTCGGAGTTTTTGACAATTTCGCTGCAGCAAGTCGCTGCCATGCAGGTGTGCGGCGCGTGCAGGCGGGCAACAACCAGGGCGGGCACGGCCAGTGTGTGCAAGGCTGTGCGGTGTGGTGCAAGGGGATTTGCCAGGCTTCTGGCCACGGGCGGTGAGACTGTGGCGGGCCAAGGTGGCTCAGGGGCAAGGGCTTGCAGGCAGCCATGGCCCGCGCGCCAAGGGAATAATCCAAGCAAGCCATTTAAAGGGTTGTCGTCCAATCCCGTGGCGCCCTTGAAGTCCTGTCACTCAAATCTTCTTGTTGCTGCTTCTCTGGTTGCTGGTCTCGCTTGCATTTGCCGCAACCTGCATTTGCAGGCCCGGCGCAACCGGCGATTATAGCGTATTCGCGATTGGCGTTTGCGCGACATTGCGGCCGCGCACGCCTTGCAGCCCATTCCAAACCGCTTCTTGCTCACTTGGCGTCGAGATTTTGAGCAGGCTCTTGCATCGGCTCGGCGCTGCGCTCGAGAATCAAGCCAGCAAGCACCCGCCGGCCTTCCCCGACCAGGATGTTGAAGGTGCGGCAGGCGGCGGCCGTGTCCATGACTTCCAGCCCCA
>JAUMYI010000091.1:5705-9132 GCA_030528705.1 Comamonadaceae bacterium
ACCAGGATGTTGAAGGTGCGGCAGGCGGCGGCCGTGTCCATGACTTCCAGCCCCAGCTGCTGCGTGATGAATGGGCGCAGCCATGCCGCGCTCGGAAAGCGGGTGCGCGTGCCGCTGCCCAGCAGCACGACCTGGGCCTGGTGCTGACGGGCGGCATCGGCCAGGGCCTGCAGATGCGCTTGCTGCAAGGCGTCAAAGCGGGGGCAGTCCCAGGGCTGATGCCAGCCTTGGCCGCTGAGCAGCAAGCTGTGCTCGATCCGCTCTTGGGGCAGCTGCAGCCAGCCGTTGCCATAGGCGATGATGGAGCTGGCAAGGGGCAGGTCGGCGTGGAGTTTCATGGCGATGTGGGCTGCGGCGGCTGCCACAGGCCCATGGCAAGAGTGCACAAAATCGGCCCGGGGGCCGGGCCATCTGTGTTCAAATTATAGGTTTTACGATTTTGCGCTGGCCTGTTCGGGCGCTGGCGCTGGCGCTGGGGCAGGGCGGCAGCTTGCCGTGCTGCCTGCCGGTGCCGGGCGCGGCGCTTGAATCACACTGTCATGAAACCCATTCACAAATCCGCCAAGCTGGCCAATGTGCTGTACGACATCCGCGGGCCGATCGTCGATGAGGCGCGGCGCATGGAGGACGAGGGCCAGAAGATCATCAAGCTCAACATTGGCAATCTGGCGCCGTTTGGTTTTGATGCCCCGGAGGAGGTGCAGCAGGACATGATCCGCAACCTGCCGGCATCGGCAGGCTATTCGGACAGCAAGGGCATTTTTGCCGCGCGCAAGGCCGTGATGCATGAAACCCAGCGCCAGGGCATTGTCGGCGTCACGCTCGATGATATTTATCTGGGCAATGGCGCCAGCGAGCTGATCGCCATGGCCACCAATGCCTTGCTCGATGATGGCGACGAGCTGCTGCTGCCCGCGCCGGACTACCCGCTGTGGACGGCGGTGACCAACCTCTCGGGCGGCACGCCAGTGCATTACCTGTGCGACGAGGCCAACAACTGGGAGCCCGACCTGGACGACATCCGCCGCAAGATCACGCCGCGCACCAAGGGCATCGTCGTCATCAATCCGAACAACCCCACGGGCGTCATTTATTCGCTGCAGACGCTGCTGGGCATCGTCGAGATTGCGCGCGAGCATGGCTTGGTCATCCTCTCGGATGAGGTCTATGACAAGGTGCTCTACGACGGCCACACGCACACGGCGCTGGCCAGCCTGAGCAGCGACGTGCTGACGCTGACCTTCAACTCGCTGTCCAAGAGCTACCGCTCCTGCGGCTACCGCGCCGGCTGGATGATCGTCTCGGGCGACAAGGGCTGCGCGCGCGACTACATCGAGGGCCTGGACATGCTGGCCAACATGAAGCTGTGCTCCAACGTGCCTGGGCAATGGGCCATCCAGACGGCGCTGGGCGGCTACCAAAGCATCCATGAACTCACTGGCGAGGGCGGGCGCCTGAGGCGCCAGCGCGATCTGGCCTATGAGCTCATCAGCGCCATTCCGGGCGTGAGCTGCGTCAAGCCCCAGGCCACGCTGTACATGTTTCCCAAGCTGGATCTGCAGGTCTATCCGATCGCAGACGACCGCTTGTTCTTTCTTGAGCTGCTCAAGGAAACGCGCGTCATGCTGGTGCAGGGCACGGGCTTTAACTGGCCGCACCCGGACCACTTCCGCATCGTGTTCCTGCCGCACGAGCCTGATTTGCGCGAGGCCATTGAGCGCATCGCCCGCTTCCTGAAAACCGTGCGCGAGCGCAAGAACAGCCGGCTGCACGCGGGCCACCCCACAGCGGGCAAGGCCTCGGCAGTGTCATCGGCTTGATGGGCCACGGCGCCCGCTGCTCGATTTCTCTTTTTTCTTTCCATTTTTTTCACACATGACTCGCATCCGAGTAGGCCTGCTGGGCATCGGCACTGTTGGCGCCGGCACATTCACGGTTCTCAAACGCAATCAGGAAGAAATCAGCCGCCGCGCCGGTCGGGAGATCGCCATTACCGTGGTGGCTGATTTGGATACCCAGCGCGCCCGCAGCATCGTGGGCGATGGCGTGGAAGTCGTCAGCGATGCCGCCCAAGTCGTGGCGCGCGAGGACGTGGACGTGGTGATCGAACTCATCGGCGGCTACGGCATCGCCAAGACCCTGGTGCTGGCCGCCATCGAGGCGGGCAAGCACGTCGTCACCGCCAACAAAGCCCTGCTGGCCGTGCACGGCGCGGAAATTTTCGCCGCCGCCGCGCGCAAGGGCGTGATCGTCGCCTACGAGGCCGCCGTGGCCGGGGGCATCCCCATCATCAAGGCCCTGCGCGAAGGGCTGGTGGCCAACCGCATCAACTGGGTGGCGGGCATCGTCAACGGCACGACCAATTTCATCCTCTCCGAAATGCGCGACAAGGGGCTGGACTTTGCCACCGTGCTCAAGGAGGCCCAGCGCCTGGGCTATGCCGAGGCCGACCCGACCTTCGACATCCAGGGCATCGACGCCGCCCACAAAACCACGCTGATGTGCGCCATCGCCTTTGGCGTGCCGGTGCAGTTTGATAAAGCCCACGTCGAGGGCATCACCAAGCTGGAGAAAACCGACATCCAGTACGCCGAGCAACTGGGCTACCGCATCAAGCTGCTGGGCGTGACCCGCCGCACCGACAAAGGCATTGAGCTGCGCGTGCACCCCGCGCTGGTGCCCACGCGCCGCCTGCTGGCCAGCGTGGAAGGGGCGATGAACGCCGTCGTCGTCAACGGCGATGCCCTGGGCACCACGCTGTACTACGGCCAGGGCGCAGGCTCCGAGCCCACGGCCAGCGCCGTGATCGCCGATCTGGTGGACATCGCCCGCCTGTACGGCGCGGACCCCAGCCACTACACGCCAGTGCTGGGCTTTCAGTCCGCTAGCCTGGAGGCCGCGCAGGGCAGCTTGCCGGTGCTGCCGATCGAGGAAGTCATCACCAGCTACTACCTGCGCGCGCGCGTGCTGGACGAGCCAGGCGTGCTGGCGCGCATCACCACTATCCTGGCCGAGCACGGCATCAGCATCGACGCCATGCTGCAGCGCGAATCGGACGATTTGCTGGGCGAGGGCGCAGACCAGACCGATCTCATCATCCTCACCCACCGCACGCGCGAGGGCACGATGAACGAGGCGCTGGAGAAAATCCAGGGCCTGCCCACGGTGCTGGGCTCGGTCGTGCGCCTGCGCAAGGAAGAGTTGAACTAGGGGTTGCTGAGATTGGGTTTGCGAAGCGGTTTTTCGAGGCAAAAGCCGCAGCTGCAAGGCGAAAACGCGTGCAAGGCCTGGACACCTTGCAAGCGTTTTCAACGCGGCAGCTGCGCGGTTTTGAGCAGAAAACACCGCCGCAACACTCAATTTCAACAACCCCTAGGGGCCGTTGGAGACCCCTGCCAACCATTTCCTTCATCACGCGCCCGGCTTG
>JAUMYI010000092.1 GCA_030528705.1 Comamonadaceae bacterium
ACATCTTGCCCTGGCCGAACAGGTCGCCCACCACGTTCATGCCGTCCATCAGCGGGCCTTCGATGACGTGCAGCGGCCGCCCGCCACGCGCGCGGATTTGCTGCCAGGCTTCTTCCGTGTCCTGCACGATGAAGTCGGTGATGCCCTGCACCAGCGCGTGCGCCAGGCGCTTTTCCACCGGCACGGGGCGCTCGGGCGTGCCGCGCCATTCGAGCTTTTTGCTCTCGTCCTTGGCCTGGCCCTTGGCGCTTTCGGCAATTTCCACCAGGCGCTCGCCCGCATCGGGGCGGCGGTTGAGGATCACGTCCTCCACGCGCTCGCGCAAGGTCGGCTCCAGATCGTCGTACACGCCAATCATGCCGGCGTTGACGATGCCCATGTCCATGCCCGCCGCAATGGCGTGGTAGAGGAACACGGTGTGGATGGCCTCGCGCACCGGGTCGTTGCCGCGAAAGCTGAAGGAGACGTTGCTCACCCCGCCCGAGACCTTCGCGCCCGGCAGGTTGTGCTTGATCCAGCGCGTGGCTTCGATGAATTCGACGGCGTAGTTGTCGTGCTCCTCGATGCCGGTGGCCACGGCGAAGATGTTGGGGTCGAAGATGATGTCCTCGGGCGGGAAGCCCACCTCATCGACCAGGATGCGATAGGCGCGCTCGCAGATTTCGATCTTGCGCGCAAAGGTGTCGGCCTGGCCTTTTTCGTCAAAGGCCATCACCACGGCCGCCGCGCCGTAGTGCTTGATGAGCGTGGCCTGGCGCTTGAACTCCTGCACCCCCTCCTTCATCGAGATGGAGTTGACCACCCCCTTGCCCTGGATGCAGCGCAGCCCGGCCTCGATCACCTCCCACTTGGAGGAATCGACCATGATGGGCACGCGGGCGATGTCCGGCTCGCTGGCAATCAGGTTCAGAAAGCGCACCATCGCCGCTTTGGAGTCCAGCATGGCCTCGTCCATGTTCACGTCGATGATTTGCGCGCCGTTTTCCACCTGCTGGCGCGCCACGGCCAGGGCCTCTTCGTACTGGCCGTTGAGAATCATGCGCGCAAACGCCTTGGAGCCAGTGACGTTGGTGCGCTCGCCGATGTTGACGAACAGCGTGCCCTCGTCGATGGTCAAAGGCTCCAGCCCCGCCAGGCGCAATGGCGGCAGGGCAGGGGGCGTGGCAGAAGAGGCGGCAGGGGCAGCGGCGCGGGTCATGGGCGCTCCGGAAATGAGGGCGAAATCAGGCAAACCCGCTATTGTGCCAGCCCGCCGCTGGGCAGGTGCCCTGCGTCAGCGCGCCTGGGAAGGGCCCAGGGCCGGGCCATCGGCAGCGGCCGGCGCGCCCTGCTGCGGCTGCGCGGCCGTGGGCAGGCCGAAGATGCGATCAAAGCACCAGGTGAAGACGAAGGTGTAGATCAGGAAGAACAGCATCAGGCCCAAGTCCATCACGAAAGCCTGCCAGAGGCTCACGCCCAGCAGCCAGGCCAGCAGCGGCACCAGGAAGAAGATCAGCCCGCCCTCGAAGCCCAGGGCATGGGCCAGACGCCGCCGGATGCTGCGGCCCTGGGTGGGCTGGCGCGCCTCCCAACGCTCGAAGAAAGTGTTGAAGATGTAGTTCCAACTCACGGCGGTGAGCGAGGCCGCCACGGCCGCCAGCAGCGCGCGCTGCATGCCGCCGCTGCTCAGCAGCGCTAGGCCCCAGCTGGAGACGGCGATGGCGATGGCCTCGTAAATCAGCACATAGACGATGCGGCGGCGTGTGCCCTGGAGTTGCATGGCGGCGGCTCGATGGGAGACAGGCAAAGGGCGCCACTGTAGCGCCAATGGGCTGCGCCGGTTGTGGTGCGCGCTGAAATGTGCGCCTGGATGATGGCCTGTTGCGGCATGGACAATGCCCGGCACTGCGCTTATGCTGCCGGCCGTTGCGTCGTACGTATTCCAATGAGCAAGGAGATTGATATGTCCTCTTCGGGCAAGAACAAGTCGGCAGCCAAGGATGCCGCGAAGAAAAAGGAAAAAGGCGCCAAAGGCCGCGCCAAGCGCGAGGCAGAAAATGCAGCCAAGAGCGCAGCCAAAGCCGCTGCCGCCAAGGGCCAGGGCGCTAAGTTGGCAGCGCCGGCGCAGCACGCGCTGCCCTCCTACCTGGATCCGGGCCACCTGGGGCCCTGGGGCATTTATCTGAAGCAGGTCGATCGCGTCACGCCCTACCTGGGCCATCTGGCCAAGTGGGTCGAGACGCTCAAGCACCCCAAGCGTTCGCTGATCGTGGATGTGCCCATCGAACTCGACGATGGCTCGGTGGCGCACTTTGAGGGCTACCGCGTGCAGCACAACCTCTCGCGCGGGCCGGGCAAGGGCGGCGTGCGCTTTCACCAGGACGTGACGCTGTCCGAAGTGATGGCCTTGTCGGCCTGGATGTCGATCAAGAACGCCGCGGTGAACGTGCCCTATGGCGGCGCCAAGGGCGGCATCCGCATCGACCCGCGCAAGCATTCGCAGGCCGAACTCGAGCGCGTGGCGCGCCGCTACACCAGCGAGATCGGCCTGATCATCGGCCCGAACAAGGACATTCCCGCGCCGGACGTGAACACCAACGAGCGCACCATGGCCTGGATGATGGACACCTACTCGATGAACATCGGCGCCACGGCCACGGGCGTGGTGACTGGCAAGCCGGTGGAGATTGGCGGCTCGCTGGGGCGGCGCGAGGCCACCGGGCGCGGCGTGTTCACCGTTGGCGTCGAGGCGGCCCGGCTCATCGGCCTGGACATCGAAGGCGCGCGCGTGGCCGTGCAGGGCCTGGGCAATGTGGGCGGCACGGCCGCGCGCCTGTTTGCCGAGGCCGGGGCCAAGATCGTCGCCGTGCAGGACCACACCGGCTCGCTCTACCGCGCCAGCGGGCTGGATGTCGAGGCCTTGCTGGCGCACGTGCGCGACAGCGGCGGCGTGGGCGGCTTCAAGAAGGCCGACAAGCTCAGCGGCGAGGAGTTCTGGGGCGTGGACTGCGACATCCTCATCCCGGCGGCGCTGGAAGGGCAGATCACCGAAGACAATGCGCCGCGCATCAAGGCGCGCATGGTGATCGAGGGCGCCAACGGCCCGACCACGCCCGGCGCCGACGACATCCTGGACGACAAGGGCGTGCTGGTGCTGCCCGACGTGATCGCCAACGCCGGCGGCGTGACGGTGAGCTACTTCGAATGGGTGCAGGACTTCTCCAGCTTCTTCTGGACCGAGGACGAGATCAACCAGCGCCTGGTCAAGATCATGAAGGACGCCTTCCACGCCGTCTGGCAGGTGGCGCAGCAGCACCAGGTCAATCTGCGCACGGCCACCTTCATCGTGGCCTGCTCGCGCATCCTGCTGGCCCGCGAGCTGCGCGGCCTGTATCCTTGAGCAGCGCCCGCGCGCTTGCGCGGGCTTCGATTTTTTGTTTGAAAGCCTCTGCACTATCCCGCGCTGATTGCCGGGATGGCGCAGAGGTTTGCTTTGTTTTCTTGCCCTGTCGGTGTGCCATGCGGCCCTTGTTGCGCAAAACCCTGTTGCCAATCGCTTTGCTGCTGTCGTTGCTGCTGGCCTGGGGGGTGCAGCGCGCTGAGGGGCAGGCGCTGCTGGCGCGCGCGCTGGGCTGGCAGGCCGCTGGCAACGCAGCGGCAAGGCAGACGCCGCGGCCGTCTGCATCGCCCACGCCGCCTGCGCCGCAGGCCGATGCGCCAGCCAGCGCCCCGGCCCTGATCGAAGTGGCCCAGGCCATTGGCCGGCCGCTGCGCGACGTGGCGCAGGCTACTGGCACGCTGCGCGCGCGCCAAAGCACTGCGCTGCGCCCGCAGGCCAGCGGGCGGGTGCGCGCCATCCACTTTCGCGAAGGCCAGCCGGTGCGCAAGGGCCAGTTGCTGCTGCAATTGGACGATCAGCTCGAGCGCGCCCAGTGGCAGCAGGCCCAGGCCGAGCTGGAGCTGGCCCGCGCCAACCACGGCCGCAGCCGCGAGCTGGTGCAGCGCGGCTTCATCAGCCGCGCCGCGCTTGAAGAAAGCGCGGCCAAGCTGCAGATTGCCCAGGCGCGGCGCGACCTGGCCCAGGCCCAGTTGCAGCGCCTGCGCATCCACGCGCCGTTTGACGCCGTGGCCGGCTTGGCCGATGTGCACGTGGGCGACTATGTGCGCGAGGGCGAGGTAGTGCTGCAGTTGCAGGATTTGGACGCGCTGCTGGTGGACTTTCGCCTGCCCGAGCGCGTGGCTGCGCAGCTGGCCGTGGGCCAGGCCGTGCAATTGCGCTTTGACGCGCTGCCCGGCGAGCAGCGCCAGGCCACGGTGCAGGCCATCGACCCGCTGGTCGATGCGCAAGAGCGTGCGCTGGCCTTGCGCGCGCGCCTGCCCAACCCAGGGCGGCAGCTGCGCCCGGGCATGTCGGCCCAGGTGGAGCTGGTGCTGCAAGAGCGCGCCCAGGCCGTGCTGGTGCCAGAGCAGGCCGTGCTGAGCAGCGCCCAGGGGCCGGCGCTGATTCGCGTGCAGCCCTGGCAGGCCCAGGACCCTGCGCCGCAGGGCGAGGGCCGCATGGGCTGGCCGCCGCAGACGGTGTTTCGCACCGAGCGCCTGCCGGTGCAACTGGGCCAGCGCCTGCCCGGCTGGGTGGAGGTGCGGGGCGAAGGCCTGGCCGTGGGCGATGTGGTGATGGTGGCCGGCCAGCACCGCGCCAACCGCTCGGGCCAGCGCGTGCGCATCCGCTGGGCCGAGCCTGAGCCGCCGCCGCTGCCCGATCATGCCGAGCCAAGCCCCAGCTTCCACGGCAGCCCTGATCCCGAGGCAGGCCAGGGCCATGTGCCCGGCGCAGCGCCCGCAGCGGGGCAGCCGCTGCGCCGCAGTGCCGCGCGGGGCGTGCCATGGGCCTGAGCGAGCTGTCGGTGCGCCGGCCGGTGCTGGCGACGGTGATGTCGCTGCTGCTGGTGCTGGTGGGCCTGGTGTGCTTTTTCACGCTCACGGTGCGCGAATACCCGCGCACCGACGAGCCGGTGGTGACGGTGCGCGCCGGCTACAGCGGCGCTTCGGCGGCAGTGGTCGAATCGCGCCTGGCCAAGCCGCTGGAGGACTCGATCGCCGGCATCGAGGGCGTGGACGTGATCAGCTCCATCAGCCGCGCCGGGCAGGCGCAGATTGCCGTGCGCTTCGTGCTGGAGAAAGACCCCGACAGCGCCGCCGCCGAAGTGCGCGACCGCGTCGCGCGCGTGCGCGCCCGCCTGCCTGCGGAGATCGACGAGCCGGTCGTGGCCAAGGTCGAGGCCGATGCCTCGCCGGTGATTTGGCTGGCCTTCAGCTCGGCGCAGCGCAGCCCGCTGGAAATCAACGAGCTGATGCTGCGCATTGCGCGCCCGCTGCTGCAAACCGTGCCGGGCGTGGCCGACACGCCCATTTTTGGCGAGCGCCGCTACGCCATGCGCATCGCGCTGCAGCCCGAGCGCATGGCCGCGCACGGGCTGACGGTCGAGGAGGTCGAGAGCGCCATCCGCGCCAGCAACCTGGAGCTTCCTGCCGGGCGCATCGAATCGCGCGAGCGCGAGCTGAGTGTGGTGTCGCACACCGAGCTGGCCACGCCCAGCCAGTTTGCCGACATCGTGCTGCGCCACGGTGCAACGCTGAAGCTGCGCCTGGGCGACGTGGCCCAGATCGAAGAAGGGCCGGCCAGCCTGCGCAGCCGCGTGCGCTTCAATGGGCAGGAGGCCGTTTCCATGGGCATCGTGCGCCAGGCCACGGCCAATCCGCTGGAGGTGGCCGCCGGCGTGCGCCAGGCGTTGCAGCGCCTGCGCGCTGAGCTGCCCGGCGATGTGCAGGTCACCATCGCCAACGACAACGCGGTGTTCATTGAGCGTTCCATCGCCAGCGTGTACGCCGCCATTGCCGAGGCCGCGCTGCTGGTGGTGCTGGTCATCGTGCTCTTTCTGGGCTCGCTGCGCGCGGCGCTGGTGCCCATCGTCACCATCCCCATCAGCCTGATCGGCGCCTGTGCGCTGATGGCGCTGGCGGGCTTTTCGATCAACACGCTCACGCTGCTGGCGATGGTGCTGGCCATCGGCCTGGTGGTGGACGACGCCATCGTCATGCTGGAGAACATCCACCGCCACATCGAGGCCGGGCAGCGGCCCTTTGACGCCGCCATCGCGGGCGCGCGCGAAATCGGCTTTGCCATCGTCGCCATGACGCTGACGCTGGCGGCCGTCTATGCGCCGCTGGCCTTCACGCCAGGGCGCACCGGGCGGCTGTTTGCCGAGTTCGCGCTCACGCTGGCCGGGGCCGTGCTGGTCTCGGGCTTTGTGGCGCTGACGCTCTCGCCCATGCTGTGCGCGCTGCTGCTGCGCCCCCATGCCCAGGCCGGGCGTTGGGCGCAGGCGGTGCAGCGGGCGCTGCACTGGCTGGAGCGCGGCTATGCGCGCGTGCTGGGCTGGACGGTGCGCACCAGCGCCGAGGCGGCAGGGCAGGCCCAGGCCGCAGTGCAAGAGACAGCGCCCGCGCCGCCAGCGGCGGCATCCCCTTTGGTGGCTGCCGCGGCGCAGCGGCCAGTCTGGGCCGGGCGCGCGGCTGTGCTGCTGGCCATGCTCGGCTGCGGCCTGGCGCTGGCCTGGCTGTATCCGCGCCTGCCCGCCGAGCTGGCGCCAATGGAGGATCGCGGCACGCTGCAGGTGCGCATGAGCGCGCCCGATGGCGCCTCGCTGGAGTACACCGACCGCTACGTGCGCGAGGCCGAGGCGCTGGTGCGGCGCCACCCGGAGTTCGACCGCGTTTTTGCCAGCGTCGGCAACCCCACGGTGCAAAGTGGCGCGCTGATCGTGCGCACCGTGGACTGGAGCGAGCGCCGGCGCAGCATCGAGGCGCTGGCCGAGCAGGTTGGGCGGGACATGCGCGAGGTGCCGGGCGTGTTCAGCTTTCTGAACACGCCGCCGCCGCTGGGCATGGGCTTTAGCAGCCGGCCGCTGCAGTACGTGATCCAGACCACCGGCAGCTACGAGCAGTTGCACGAGATCGTGCAGCAGTTCATGCAGGCCATGCGCGAGCACCCGGCCATCGACAGCCCGGACGTGGATCTGCGCCTGAGTGCGCCGCAGTTGCGCATCGAGGTCGATCGCGAGCGCGCGGCCGATCTGGGCGTGCCGCCGGCCACGGTGGCGCGCACGCTGGAGAGCCTGCTGGGCGGGCGCGTCGTGACGCGCTACAAGAAAGGCGCCGAGCAGTACGACGTCTGGGTGCAGTTGGCTGCGCCGGCGCGCGCCACGCCCGAGCAGATTGGCCGCATTCAGGTGCGCAGCGCCCAGGGCGCGCTGGTGCCGCTGGCGGCGCTGCTGCGCAGCCAGGAGGGCGCCGCGCCGCGCGAGCTCAACCACTTCGGCCAGCGCCGCGCGGCCACGCTGACCGCGCGCATCGCGCCAGGCCATACGTTGGGCCAGGCGCTGGACTTCATGGACGAGCTGGCCGCGCGCACCTTGCCCGCCGGCCAGGGCTATGCCACGGCCCTGAGCGGCGCCTCGCGCGAGTACCGCAGCGCCCAGGGCGCGCTGACGCTGGTCTTTGCGCTGGCGCTGCTGTTCATCTACCTGGTGCTGGCCGCGCAGTTCGAGAGCTTCGTCGATCCGCTGGTCATCATGGTTTCGGTGCCGCTGTCCATGCTCGGCGCGCTGCTGGCTTTGTGGCTCAGCGGCGGCACGCTCAACGTCTATTCGCAAATCGGGCTGATCACGCTGGTCGGGCTGATCACCAAGCACGGCATCCTGATCGTGGAGTTCGCCAAGCAGATGCGCCAGCAGGGCATGGCGCTGGCGCAGGCCACGCGCACTGCGGCCGTGCAGCGCCTGCGCCCCATCCTGATGACTACGGCGGCAATGGTGCTGGGCGCACTGCCGCTGGCGCTGGCCAGCGGCGCAGGGGCCGAGAGCCGGCGCCAGATCGGCTGGGTCATCGTCGGCGGCATGGGCCTGGGCACGCTGCTGACGCTGCTGCTGGTGCCCACGGTCTATCTGCTGCTGGCGAGGCGCTGGGCGCCGGGCGCGCGCGAATGAAAAAGCCACGCGGGCCGGATGGCCGCGTGGCTTGGCGTTGCAATGCGCCCTCTGGAGCGTTTTACACAGTCGCTCAGATCACATGCGCTCGAAGATGGCAGCAATGCCCTGGCCGCCGCCAATGCACATCGTCACCAGCGCATAGCGGCCGTTGATGCGCTGCAGCTCGTGCAAGGCCTTGACGGTGATCAGCGCGCCGGTGGCGCCGATGGGGTGGCCCAGCGAGATGCCCGAGCCGTTGGGGTTGACCTTGGCCGGGTCCAGGCCCAGGTCGCGCGTGACGGCGCAGGCCTGGGCGGCGAAGGCTTCGTTGGCCTCGATCACGTCCAGGTCGTTGATGCTCAGGCCGGCTTTTTTCAGCGCCAGCTTGGAGGCCGGCACCGGGCCGATGCCCATGTACAGCGGCTCCACGCCAGCGTGGGCATAGGCCACCAGGCGCGCCATGGGCTTGAGGCCCTTGCTTTGCGCGGCCTTGGCCTCCATCAGCACCACGGCGGCGGCGGCGTCGTTCAGGCCCGAGGCATTGCCGGCCGTGACGCTGCCGTTTTCCTTCAGGAACACCGGTTTGAGCTTGCCGAAGTCCTCCAGCTTGGCGCCGGCGCGGAAGTGCTCGTCGGTGTCGAACACCACCTCGCCCTTGCGGGTCTTGATGCGCACGGGCACGATCTGGTCTTTGAAGTAGCCGCCGGCGGTGGCGCGCTCGGCTCTCTGGTGGCTCTCCAGCGCCAGCTGATCCTGATCCTCACGGCTGATGCCCCACTTGGCGGCGATGTTCTCGGCCGTCACGCCCATGTGGACGGTGTTGAACGGGTCGTGCAGCGCGCCGACCATCATGTCCACCAGCGAGGTATCGCCCATGCGCGCGCCCCAACGGGTGTTGAGGCTGGCGTAGGGCGCGCGGCTCATGCTCTCAGCGCCGGCGCCAATGGCCACCTCGGCATCGCCCAGCAAAATGCTCTGGCTGGCCGAGACGATGGCTTGTAGGCCCGAGCCGCACAGGCGGTTGACGTTGAAGGCTGGCGTCTCGATCGGGCAGCCGCCTTCGATGGCGGCCACGCGCGAGAGGTACATGT
>JAUMYI010000093.1 GCA_030528705.1 Comamonadaceae bacterium
GTGGTGTGTGGGGCGGTCGGGGGCATGAAGCTGTCGGGCAGCGCGGGCTGCGCAGCAGAAAGGGTTGGGTGGTTCGGGGCGCTCTGCGGGCCTGGCCGTGTGACATGCCCGCCGGGGGCTCGATTGGAGCACATATCCGCACTGCGGATGGCGCTTCGCAGCGGCACGGGCGCTGGCGCGCTGGCCTGGCCGCTCACGTCCGGGCGCCGTGAATGAACTGGCTTTCGAACTCGCCAATGGGCAAGGGTTTGCCGATGAAGTAGCCCTGCCAGTGGTAGCAGTCGTAGGACTTGAGGATTTCCACCTGAGCGGCCTGCTCGACGCCTTTGGCCATGGCCCTGATGCCCATGTTGTGGCAGAGCTGGACGATGCCGTGCACGGTGCGGGCGTTTTGCGTGGCGCTGCCCAGGTCGCGCACGACGCGGTAGTCGATGCCGACTTCGTCCAGTGGCAGCTGTTGCAGCAGCTTCAGCGAGGATTCGCCCCTGCCAAAGCCGTCCAGCGCAAAGCCCACGCCGTAGGCGCGCAACTGGCGTACGCAGGCAATGGATTGGGCCAGGTCGTGCTGCAGCACTTCTTCGGTCAGCTCCAGCACCAGGCGATGCGCTGGGGCGCAGGTGCTGGCAATGGTTTGCAGCACCATGGCGGCAAAGTTGTCCTGCCAGAACTGCTTGGCGCTGATGTTGATGGACAGACTCAGCTGCGCGGACTGCGGGTGCTGGGCCCAGGTGGCCAGTAGCCTGCAGGCTTGAGCCAGCACCCAGTGGCCCAGCGGCACGATGAGATTGCTGTGCTCTGCCGTGGCGAGAAACTGCTCTGGCTCTATGACTTCCTGGCCCTGGCCGCTGCGCCAGCGCAGCAACACCTCAGCGCCCGTGAGCTGGTGGTTGCGCACCTGTGGCTGCAGGTACAGCACGAACTGCTGCATGGCGATGCCGGTGCGGATGCTTTCTTCGAGCAGCGCATTGGCGTTGGCTGCGGCCTGCATGTCCGGATCGAAAAAGCATGGCTCCTTGAGCTGCTGGCGATGCGCCTGCTCCAGCGCCTGATGCGCCTGCTGCCAAAGCGCGTTGGCGCTCTCGGGGCGCTGAGTATGGAACAGCACGATGCCGAGAAAAGCCTTGAGGGCCATGGTTTGTCCGCCATGCCGAAATGGCGTTTGCATTGCGTGCAAGATGGTGTAGCCCAAGTCCTTGCTTTGCCGCATGGCTTCGCCGCCATGGGGCGTGCAGGCGTTGATCAGCAAGGCGAACTGGCCTGGGCCGGTGTGCGCCAGGGTTTGGCCCAGCGGGCAGCAGGCTTTCAGGCGGGCTACCACCTCGCGCACCAGTGGCGCGGCCCAGCTGTGCTCCTGCAGATTGTGCGCTTCGCTCAGTGGGGCCACCTCCAGCAGCAGCAAGGCGCCGTATTGCTGCTGCGCTGCGCCTTGCAGGGCCTGCTGCAAGCGGTCAAGCAGCAAAAAGCGGTTGGGCAGGCTGCTGATGCGGTCATACAGCGCCTGCAGTTGCAGCGCATGCTGGGCGCGCTTGTGGGCGCTGACATCTACCAGCGTCAGCACCATTTGATCGTCCAGGACCAGCGCCGAGAGCTCCAGCGTGACGCTCGGGCCGGCGGCATTGATCTCTTGCGGGGCGGCCCAGGCGGGCTGCAGGCTGATTTCCACGGGCCGCACGATGCCGTTGCCGGCGATGGCGCGGGCCAGCTGCGCGTCCCAGCGCGCGCGCGCGCTTTGGCGCAGGCCTACATCGGCAATGGCGCACTGCCACCACTCCTCCAGGCTTTCGGGCAGCGGGCTTTTCAATTGACTGATGCGCTTGAAGCCCTGATTCATGAACTGGATGCGCATCTGGCTGTCCAGAATGCACAGGCCCAAGGGCACTTGCTCAAGGATGGCCGCTTGCCGCTGGATGCGGCGGTTGAGCTGTGCTTGCAAGGTGCGCGTCTCGCTTTGATCGTGCACGACGACCAGCCTGCGCTCTTGCAGCGCGCTGGCGCCGGGCCGATCCTGGGGGCTGATCTCCAGCAAATCCACCCAAACGATATGCCCCAGGCTGTGCAACAAGCGCAAATTGCCGATGCGCCCATAGCGATAGCGCGCGCCGGTTTGTTGTGGCTGCAGTGTTTCCGGCTGGTGCAGGCGCTGCACGTCCTCTGGGTGAACCAGGCTGGCCAGCGTCAAACGCTGCAGGCTATCTTGGCTGTAGCCCAGCAGCTGTGCCAGCCGGGGCGAGACGGAGATGAACTGACCGGCGGCCCGGTGTACTTCGGCCACGGCCAGCAGCGGGTGATTGATCAGCGCCAGATAATGCTCGCCGCTGTCGTGCGCGTACTCGCGCCAGCGTTGCATCTGCTGCTGCGCACGCCGCATGAGCCAGGTGCGCAGCAGCAGGTAAAGCAGCAATGCCAGCAGTGCTGCCAGCAGCGGTGGCCACAGCACGTATTGCCCTGCGTTGTGGGCGGCATTGCCAGGGCTGGCCCCAGCAGGCAGGGCATCGGCCTGGGCGGAGTTGTCTGGCGGCGGCGCGGCGAAAACCAGCTCCAGCGACTGGCCCAGAACCGTCAGCCGGGTTTGCAGCTGCTCTTGGCTCCAATGCTGCTCGGGCCAGACCGAGGGCCCGCCACTGCCCTCGCGCGGCACGGCGGCGGCTTGCTCCAGATACAGGCCTTGCGGCAGGCTGGGGTCCAGCCCCAGATTGCGTTGTACCTCGCGCAGCCAGCTGTCATAGCGCAAATCCAGGGCCAGCAACTGTTGCTGGGGGCCAGCGGGGGTCTGGTGCAGCGCCTGCGTGAACAGCGTCAGCCCTTCGGGGCGCGCCAGCGCCTGCGGTATGGGCGTCAGCGGCTGGCGCGCTGCCGCCCAAAGCGCGGCATCTTCCGGGGGCAGCGAGGCCAGGTCGGCCGGCGGCGCTGGCAGCAGTCGCAGTGTGGAGGCATTGATCAGGCTGGAGTTGCGCTGCGCCGCATCCCATTGCTTTTGCAGCAGCTCGGTGTCTTGCGCGGCATTGCCGCTGAGCTTGGTCTGGATGGCGTGCAGCATGCGGGCATAGCCTTGGGCGCTGATCTGTAGCGCATAGGCATAGCGCAGCGCCTGAGCTTGCGCCTGGGCCTGCACGGCCTGCTGTTGCAACAGGCTGCTGTGCTTGTGCAGCCAAAACAGTGCAACCAGCACAGCAATGGTTGCAATCAGGCCCGCCAGCCGGTACAGCGTACGCAGCAGGCCCAGGCTTTGCATGGGCGGCGGCGTGGGGGAGAGGGGCGTGATAGGAAGGCTCACAAGACAGGCTGTCCGGCTGGCGGGATGGGAATTATAGGTAGCGCCTTTGGGGCTTTTGTGGTGACAGCCAAGGGGCCGCAGTGCGCATCGAGTGGCAAGTGCCCGCGGCGAAACGCGGCGGTGAGAGCCTGCTCAGAATCTGGGGGCGGTGATTGGGGCAGGCTCTGAGGATTGCCAGCGTTGCAGGGCCTGCACCCACAGGCGCGCGGGCAGCTTCCAGCGCGCTTCGATGACCTGGGCGCGTTGGCGCATCAGCGGGCGGGAGACTTCGGCGCCGCCCTTGCGCGCCAGCAAGATGGTGTTGCCCTCGTGCGTGGGCTTGAAATGCCACAGCGCCTGCGGCCCGAAGGCGGCGGCGATGTGGCGCATGTTGCGCTCGAAGCTGGCCGTGCGGCCAAACAGGTTGACGCTCATGCAGCCGCCCTCGGCCAGCATGGCGTGGCAGTGGCCGTAGAACTGGGCGCTCTCCAGCACTGGGCCGGCCGCGTCGTGGTCGTAGAGATCGACCTGTAGCGCATCGACGCTGCCGTGCCAATCCGGGTCCTGCACCGCGTCCTGGGCATTGGCCACCAGCACCTGCAGGCGCTCGTCGTTCTCGGGCAGGCGAAACCAGCGCATGCAAGCGGCCACGACCTGGGGGTTGAGCTCGATGGTCGTGGTGCGCATGCCCAGGCGCTTGTAGCAAAACTTGGTCAGCGCCGCCGCGCCCAGGCCCAGCTGCATGGCGTGCAGATCGGGCACGGCATCGGGCTCGACGAACAGCAGCCAGGCCATCATGCGCTGCACGTACTCCAGCTCCAGCTCCAGCGGCTTGGCAATGCGCATCGAGCCCTGGATCCAGGGCGAATCCAGGTGCAGGTGGCGCACGCCATCCGCCTCGGAGATGCTGACGTCGGGCAGCGCCGCGGGGCGGGGTGTGCGGGCGTTGGTGTGGGCATTGGCGCGGGGGGATTTCATGGCGGTGTGGCGGCTGTAGGGTCAAGCGCGTCGGGCGCAGCGGGCAGCGTCGGCAGCAGTGCGGGCAGCAATGCGGCGCGCCAGACGGCCAGCTTGCGCTCGAAGCTCCAACTGGCGTTGGCCGGGCTGGTCGAGGGCAGGCGCAGCACGGGCAGGCCCAGGGTTTCGGTCAGGCGGCGGTGGCGGTAGCTCTCGCCGCCGTTGTGGGCGATCAGCGCCAGTTGCGGGCAGTGCTGGCGCAGGCGGTGCAGCGCATTGACGCGGGCGTTGCGGATGGCGCTGTCCAGGCTGCCCTGGCGCTCGCAGGCGGCGTACACATCCCACAGGCCAATGCCTTGTTGCAGCAGCCATTGCCGGCGCCCGGCGTAGTCCGGCGGCAGCGCCGGCCAGGCCGGCGGCGTGTGCAGCGCGGCCAGAATGGGCCAGAACTGGTTGCGCGGGTGGGCGTAGTACTGCCCGGCCGCCAGCGAGGCCGCGCCGGGAAAGCTGCCCAGCACCAGCACGCGCGTGCGCGCATCGAGGATGGGCGCCAGCCCTTGCAGCAGCGGCGCGCCCTGGCCGGCATCGGCCGCGGCGCGCGCCGGGGCAGAGGCGACCGCCGGTGCCGGTGCGGGTGATGGAGCCGGGCGCCGGGCCATGCTCATGCCTGTGCTGCGCCGTGGCCCGCTGGCGCCAGCCCCTGCAGCAGCGCGCGCAGGCGGGGCAGGGCGGCCAGGGCGTTGGCGCTGCTCTGGGCCTGCCATTGCGCCAGCGGCAGGCCGCGCAGCCCGGCCACGACAGCGGCAATGCGCGGCAGCTCGGCCGGGTTGTTGCGGCCCTGGGGCTGGCCCTGCGCGCGCGCCTGGGCCGGGGTGTAGAGCCAGTGCGGCGGCATGTCCGGCGCGTCGGTTTCCATGACGATGGCCTCAGCCGGCAATTGCGCGGCCAGGCGGCGCAGTTGCCGGGCGCGCTCGAAGGTCACGGCGCCGCCAAAGCCCAGCTTGAAGCCCAGATCCAAAAAGGCGTGGGCCTGTTGCAGGCTGCCGTTGAAGGCGTGGGCGATGCCGCCGCAGTGAAAGTGCGCCGCGCGCAGTTGCTTGAGCACCTGATCGACGCTGCGGCGCACGTGCAGCAGCACGGGCAGCCCATAGGCCTTGGCCAGGCGCAACTGGGCGCTGTAGACCTGGGTTTGCCAGCCGCGCTGCAGCGCGGTGAAGAAGTCCAGCCCGATCTCGCCCACGGCCACCAGCCGCGCGTCCTGCGCGTGGCGCTGCAAGGCGGCATCCAGGGCATCGAGGTCGGCCTGGCTGGCCCCGGGCGTGTACAGCGGGTGGATGCCCAGCGCATAGGCATCGCCCTGGGCATGGGCCAGTTGGCGCAGCGCCTCGAAGCTTGCGGCCTGCACGGCCGGCAGCACGCAGCAGCGCACGCCGGCGGCGCGGGCGCGCTCGCGCTCGGCGCTGCGGTCGGCGTCGAACTCGGCCGCATCGAGATGGCAATGGGTGTCGATCCAGAACGGCATGACGGGGGCGGCATGGCGCGGCCTGGCTTCAGCCCTGCGGCGCTGGCTGGTCGGGCTCTTGCAGTTGGCCCGATTGCATGCGCAGTTGGCGGTCGCAGCGCGCGGCCAAGTCCTGATCGTGCGTGACCAGCACGAAGGCCGTGCCGCGCTGGCGCGCCAGTTGCATCATCAGCGCGAACACGGCATCGGCTGTTTCGCGGTCCAGGTTGCCGGTGGGCTCGTCGGCCAGCACGCACACCGGCTCGGTGACCAGCGCGCGGGCAATGGCCACGCGCTGGCGCTCGCCGCCGGAGAGCTCGGCCGGGCGGTGCTGCAGGCGCTCGCCCAGGCCGACCTGGCGCAGCATGGCGCTGGCCTTGTCCGCGCATTCCTGGGCGCTGGCGCGGCGGATGCGCAGCGGCATGGCCACGTTCTCCAGCGCGCTCAGCTCGGGCAGCAGGTGGTGGAACTGGTAGACGAAGCCCAGCTTGCGGTTGCGCAGCGCGCCGCGCTGGTTGGCGCTCATGCTCTGCAGCGGCTGGCCTTGCAGCAACACGCTGCCGCTGCTGGGCCTGTCCAGCCCGCCAAGGATGTGCAGCAGCGTGCTCTTGCCCGAGCCGGAGGCGCCGACGATGGCCAGCGTCTGGCCGGCGTACACCTCCAGCGACAGGCCCTTGAGCACGGTCACGTCCAGCGGGCCTTCGCAAAAGCGTTTGACGACTTGGCGCGCCGAGAGCACCACCGGCGGCTGCGCCGGTGCGGGGGGGGCAAGGGCTTCACTCATAGCGCAGGGCCTCGGCGGGGTTGATGCGGCTGGCGCGCCAGCTCGGGTACAGGGTGACGACGAAGGCCAGCACCAGCGCCACGGCGCAGATCGAGACGATGTCGCGCAGCTGCGGGTCGCTGGGGATTTGGCTGATCAGATACATCTCCGGCGGCAGGAACTGAAAGCCCAGCAGCCGCTCGATGAAGGGCACGATGACGTCGATGTTGTGCGCCACGGCCAGGCCCAGCAGCAGCCCGGCCAGCGTGCCGATGATGCCGACCATGGCGCCTTGCACGACGAAGATCGCCATGATGCTGGCCGAGCTGGCGCCCAGCGTGCGCAGGATGGCGATGTCGGCGCGCTTGTCGGCCACCGTCATCACCAGCGTGGCCACCAGGTTGAAAGCGGCCACGCCGACGATCAGCGTCAGGATGATGAACATCATGCGCTTTTCCATCTGCACGGCCATGAACCAGTTGCGGTTTTGCATGGTCCAGTCGCGCAGCAGCAGCGGGTCGCTCAGGCTGTTGGCCAGTTGCTGCACCACCTCGGGCGCCTGGTGCAAGTCTTGCAGCTTCAGGCGGATGCCGCTGGGCGAGTCCAGGCGGAAGATGCGCTGCGCATCCTCGATGTGCAGCATGGCCATGCCCGAGTCGTACTCGAAATGGCCCGAATCGAAAGTGCCCACCACCGTCATCTGCTTCAGGCGCGGCATCACACCGGCGGGCGTGACCTGGCCCGAAGGCGCCACCAGCGTGACCTGCCCGCCGGGCACCACGCCCAGTTGCTTGGCCAGCTCGTGCCCGAGCACGATGTGAAAGCTGCCCGGCGTGAGCTGCTTGAGCACCTGCTGGCGCAGGCTGCCGGCCAGCTCGGTGACCTCGGGCTCCAGCGCCGGATCGATGCCGCGCACGATGGCCCCGCGCATGTCGTCGCCGCGCGCCACGAGCGCCTGCACCGAGACGAAGGGCGCCAGGCCCACGACCTGCGGGTGCTGGCGCACCTGGGCCGAGACGCGCTCCACACTGGGCAGCGTGTTGCCGCGCGGCGCGAACACCTCAATGTGCGAGACCACCGAGAGCATGCGGTCGCGCACATCGCGCTGAAAGCCGTTCATCACGCTGAGCACGATGATCAGCGCCGCCACGCCCAGCGCAATGCCGATGGCCGAGACGCTGGCGACGAAGGAAAGCAGGCCCTTGCTGCGGCTGGTGCGCCCCGCGCGGGTGTAGCGCCAGCCCATGGCCCATTCATAGGGAGTTTGCATAGTCGTTGGCGCGCGCCGTGGCGGCCATTGGGGGAAGAACAGGAGGGCGCAGGCCAGGTGCTGGCCCTTGAGCCAGACGCGGCCTGCAGCCGGTCGTCACCCGAGCCACTGGCGGGCGTTGCGCCACAGGCGCATCCAAGGGCTTTGCGCGCCCAGGCCGCCAGTGGCGGGCAGGTCCGTCCAGCTCATCTGGGCGTTGCGGAACACGCGCTCGGGGTGCGGCATCATGGCCGTAAAGCGCCCGTCGGCCGTGGTCACGGCGGCCAGGCCGCCGGGGCTGCCGTTGGGGTTGAGCGGGTACTGCTCGGTGGGCTGGCCCAGGTGATCGGCGTAGTGCAGCGCGGCGATGGCGGCGCTGGCGTTGCCGCGCTGGCTGAAGTTGGCAAAGCCTTCGCCGTGGGCGACGACGATGGGCAGGCGGCTGCCTGCCATGCCGGCGAAGAACAGGCTGGGCGAGTCGGGCACCAGCGCCTGCACCAGGCGCGCCTCGTAGCGTTCGCTGCGGTTGGTGGTAAAGCGCGGCCAGGCCTGCGCGCCGGGGATGATGCCGGCCAGCTCGGCAAACATCTGGCAGCCGTTGCACACGCCCAGGCCGAAGGTGTCGCCGCGCGCGAAGAACTGCTGAAATTGCTCGGCCAGCGCGGGGTTGAAGGTGATGGAGCGCGCCCAGCCCACGCCCGCGCCCAGGGTGTCGCCGTAGCTGAAGCCGCCGCAGGCCACCAGGCCCTGAAATTGCGCCAGGTGTTCGCGCCCGGCCTGCAAATCGCTCATGTGCACGTCGATGGCCTCAAAGCCCGCCTCGCTGAAGGCGTAGGCCATTTCGACGTGCGAATTCACGCCCTGCTCGCGCAGCACGGCCACGCGCGGGCGGGCCTGGCTGCCGATGAAGGGCGCGGCCACGTCCTCGGCGGGGTCGAAGCTCAGCCGCACGTGCAGGCCGGGGTCGTCCATGCGGCCGGCGGCGGCGTGCTCCTGATCGGCGCAATCCGGGTTGTCGCGCTCGCGGGCGATCTTCCAGCTCACGCTGTCCCAGACCTGGAACAGGTCGTAGAGCTCGGCGCTGAAGACGCTCTTGGTGTCGCGCCAGATTTGCAACTGGCCCTTGCCATCTTCCAGCGGGGCCTGCTCGGGGCGGGTCTTGCCGATGAAGTGGCTGTGCTTGGACAGGCCATGCGCGCGCAGCGTTTGCATGACGGCGTCGCGCTCGGCAGTGCGCACTTGCAGCACCACGCCCAGCTCTTCGTTGAACAAGGCCTTGAGGGTGAGCTCTTCGCGGCGGGCGCTGATTTGCTGCGCCCAGTTCTTGGCGTCGCCGTATTCGGCGCGGCTGTCGC
>JAUMYI010000094.1 GCA_030528705.1 Comamonadaceae bacterium
ACTCGCCAATGAAAAAGCCGTTGTTGAGGATGTTGCGGTGCGTCAGCGTGGCCCCCTTGGGAAAGCCCGTGGTGCCGCTGGTGAACTGGATGTTGATCGGGTCGGTGTTCTTCAGGCCCGCCTGCACCTGCGCGACTTGCGGATCGTTGGCATCGCCCGCAGCCAGCAGCTCGGAAAATCGCTGCATGCCCGGCTGCTCCTGGCCCTGGCCGGGCGCGTCGATCCAAACCACGCGCCGCAAAAAGGGCAGGCGGCGGGCGGCCAGTTGCCCTGGCTCGCATTGCTCCAGCTCGGGGGCCAATTCACGCAACATGCCCAGGTAGTCGCTCGTTTTGAAGCTGGGCATGGCCACCAGGGCCTTGCAGCCGACCTTGTTGAGCGCGTACTCCGCTTCGGCCGTGCGATAGGCCGGGTTGATATTGACCAGCACCAGGCCCACTTTGGCCGTGGCCAGTTGCATCAGCACCCATTGCACATTGTTGTGCGACCAAATGCCGATGCGATCGCCTGGCTGAAGGCCTGTGCGCAGCAAGGCGCTGGCGAACTGGTTGACCTTGGCGTGCAGCTCGCGATAGGTGTAGCGCAGGCCCTGATGGCGGCTGACCAGCGCATCGCGTTCAGGGTGACGCTGGGCCATGGCGTCAAAGAAATCGCCAATGGTTTGTTCTATCAGGGCCGTGGCGGTGCTGCCTTGGGCGTAACTGTCCATGCTGTGTCTCCTCTTGTCGTAATGGGGCAGTGCATAGGGCGCGCGCGGCATCTTACTGTGACAGGGCCTGGGCAGGCTTTTGGATTGGGGTACAAAAAGTGCCAGAATGTGCCCAGTTCCGTGAACCTGCGCCAGCCGATGAAAAAGCCCGCCACTGCACCAGCCACGGCCGTTGCCGCCACGCCCATGACGTCAGGCCCATCCAGGAAAACCCCTATGCAGCAGCCCGCCAAGGCCACGCCCTTGGATTTCGTGTTGGTGATTGTCGAGGCTTATCGGCGCTACGGCAAAGACCCTCAGGCGGCGCTGGAGCATGCACAAATCACGCCATCGGAGCTGCGCAATCTTGGCGGCTGCATCACCGCCTTGCAGATGGAGCGCCTGTCCAGCTATGCCATGCGCGAGCTCGACGACGAGGCGCTGGGCTGGCTGTCGCAGCCGTTGCGCTGGGGCAGTTATGGCCTGCTGGCGCGGGCCTCGATCTCGGCGCCGAGCCTGCGCGTGGCGCTGCTGCGCTGGTGCCGCCACCACGGCCTGCTGACGCGCGAGGTGCAGCTGCAGCTGGAAGTGCAGCGCAAGCTGGCGACGATCAGCGTGCACGAGCAGCTGCAGGCGCCACTGCCGCAGCGCCGCCTGGGCCTGCTGACGCTGCTGCGCAATATTCATGGCTTTTCCTGCTGGCTGCTCGACTCGCAAATCCCCTTGGTGAGTGTGCAGCTGCCCTTTGCCGCGCCGCCCTATGCCGCCGAGCTGGCGCGCATGTTCCCGGGGCCGATCGGCTACGGCGCGGCCTGCGCCAGCATTGGCTTCGATGCCAGCTATCTGGACATGCCGCTGCGCCGTGGCGAGGCCGCGCTCAACCAGATGCTGCAGCGCGCGCTGCTGGTGGTGGTCAAGCCCTACCGGCGCGACCGGCTGGTGCAGCAGCGCGTGCGCCAACTGCTCAGCCATGCCGATGGCAGCGCCCACACCGCCCAGAGTCTGGCGCGCCAATTGCATGTGTCGGTGCGCAGCCTGCACCGCTTCTTGCAAGACGACGGCACCAGCTTGCAGGCCATCAAGGACGAGGTGCGCCGCGAGCGCGCCATGCAACTGTTGGCGCGCACCGACTATCCGGTCAAGAAAGTGGCGGCGCTGGTGGGTTTTGACAATGCCAAGAGTTTCACCCGCGCCTTCACGCGCTGGCTGGGGGTTTCGCCCAATGCCTACCGTCGCCAGCAAGAGCTCTGAAGCTGCGCTGCCAAGCCGGCTGGCAGGCGCGGCCCGCGCTGGCGTGGCGGGCTTGCTGCAACTGCTGCTGCGCCCGGTTTGCCCAGGTGGCGATGAATGCGACAATGCCGGGCGTTTTTCGATGCTGCGGCCCATGTGCGCTGCGGCCTATGGCCAGGGTGCGAGCTTGCATGGGCCATAGCCCGCCTGCCGGAGCTTTGCAGACCGTCCTTTGATCCATTTCATGCAAGAAGAGCACACCGTGAGCGTCGACAGCCAGACTTTCAACCAGCGTTTCGATCAGTACGGCCAATGGCGCGCCGAGTTCTCCAGCGAGCTGCAAGAGTTCTCGGACTGGTTGGAGAGCAAAGGGCTGCGCAACAACGCCACCATGGAGCGCCTGGCGCGGCTGCAGGCGCAGGCAGCCAACGACAAGATCACGGTGGCCTTCGTGGCCGAATACTCGCGCGGCAAGTCGGAGATGATCAACGCGCTGTTCTTCTCCAGCTACGGGCGGCGCATCATGCCCGCCAGCGCCGGGCGCACCACCATGTGCCCGACCGAGCTGACCTGGGACGATGCCCACCCGCCGGGCGTGCGCCTGCTGCCCATCGAGACGCGCAAGCTCAGCGCCAGCCTGGCGGACTGGAAGCTCAAGCCCTCGTCGTGGCTGAACGTGCCCTTCGACCCGCACGCGGGCGAGAGCGTGGCGCAGGCGCTGGAGAAAGTCACCCAGACCACCCAGGTCGATCAGGAGGAGGCGCGCCGCCTGGGCTTTTGGTCCGATGAAAATGAGGACGACAACCCGCCGGTCAACGCCGCAGGCATTCTCGAGGTGCCCAAATGGCGCCATGCGCTGATCAACTTCCCCCACCCGCTGCTGAAAAAAGGCATGGTGATCCTGGATACGCCGGGCCTGAACGCCATTGGCGCTGAGCCCGAGCTGACCGTCAGCCTGCTGCCCCAGGCCCAGGCCGTGCTGTTCATTCTGGGCGCAGAAACGGGCGTGACGCGCTCGGACCGCCAGATCTGGCAGGAGCACCTGGCGCGCCACGTGGATTCGGTCGGGCTGCGTCTGGTGGTGCTCAACAAGATCGACGTGCTGTGGGACGAGCTCACCAGCAAGCAGGCGCAGGAGGAGCAGATCAAGCGCCAGCGCCAGAGCGTGGCAGAGACGCTGGGCGTGCCCACCAGCCACGTGCTGGCCGTCTCGGCGCAAAAAGCCCTGGTGGCCAAGATCAACAAGGACGAGAAGCTGCTGCGCGAGAGCGCCATCCGGCGCCTGGAGTGGGTGCTGGTCGATACCCTGCTGGGCCAGCGCCATCTGATTCTGAACCGCGCGCTGATGCGCGGCCTGACCGACATCCGCGCCGAGGCGCGCCAGCTACTGCACGTGCGCCTGCGCGATTTGACCGAGCAAATCCAGGAGCTGACCAGCCTGCAGGGCAAGAACAGCAGCGCGCGGCGCAGCATCCGCATGCGCATTGCGCGCGAGCGCAAGGAGTTTGACAGCAGCGTCAACAAAATCCTGGGCCTGCGCGCGGCGCAGAACAAGTTGCTCAACCAAGCCTTCAACCAGCTCAGCGCCAAGACCATCAAGAGCGAGCTCAACACGCTCGCTGGCGAGCTGCAGGGCAAGATGCTGACGCTGGGTTTTCAAAAACGCTTCATGGAAACCTTCTCCAACTTGCGCGAGGTGCTTGAGAGTAGCCAGGAAATCGCCAACCAGATGCAGCGCGTGCTGGTCGATTCCTACAACAGCCTGAACACCGAATTCGGCTTTGCGCTGCAGCCGCCCGAGGAGGTGGATTTGCGCCAGTTCACGCTGGATTTGGAAAAAATCGCTGAAGGCAACAAGCACCATTTCTCGATCACCAACGTGCTCAAGCTCTCCTCGACCGAGTTCAGCGAGCGCCTGGTCTCGGCCATCTCGATGCGCCTGCGCTCGGTATTCGAGGCAGCATCCAATGAGCTGGAGCTGTGGAACAAGGCATCGACGGCGCAGCTGGACGTGCAGCTCAAGGAGCGGCGCCACAGCTTCATCAACCGCAGCGAAACCGCAGAGCGCATTGAGCAGGCCGATCTGGATCTGACCGAGCGCCTGCAAGAGCTGCAGGATGACAGCGCCAATCTCAAGGACATTGCCTTGCAGCTGCACGACCGCGCCGAGCGGCTGGAGCTGTCGCTGCACTCCATCACCCGCAGCATGGATCTGGGCAGCAGCGCCACGGCTGCGGCCAGCGCCTGATGGCGGCTTGCGAACTGGTAGCGGCCGAGTGGGCTGCGCGACAGCGGCCCGGCCCGCCCGCTGCCGCGCAGCAGGCGCAGGTCTTTGCCGCCCCAGACCAAACCCTGCCCCCATTTAGCGAGCGCCTGATTGCCTGGCAGCGGCGCGCCGGTCGCCACGGCCTGCCCTGGCAGGGCACGCGCGATCCTTACCGCGTCTGGCTGTCGGAAATCATGTTGCAGCAAACCCAGGTGCAAACCGTGCTGCGCTACTACCCGCGCTTCGTGCAGGTTTTTCCCGGCGTGCAGCAACTGGCCCAGGCCAGTCAAGACCAGGTGCTGCAACTCTGGAGCGGCCTGGGCTACTACAGCCGCGCGCGCAACCTGCACCGCGCCGCGCAGCAGATCGTGGCGCAATGGGGCGGGCAGTTCCCGCGCGATCCGCAGCAATTGGCCAGCCTGCCGGGCATCGGCCGCTCCACGGCCCATGCCATTGCCGCCTTTTGCTTTGGCGCGCGCGAATCCATCCTCGATGCCAACGTGCAGCGCGTCATGGCGCGCTGGCTGGCCTTCGATGGCGACCTGGCCAGCGCCGCCGCCGTGCGCAGCCTGTGGCAGCAGGCGCATGAATTGCTGCCCCGGCAAGACCTGCGCCGCGCCATGCCTGCCTACACCCAGGGCCTGATGGACTTGGGCGCCATGGTTTGCACCCCGCGCAAACCCGACTGCGGCGCTTGCCCGCTGGCTGCCGACTGCCGCGCGCGCCTGCAGCAGCGCGTGCTGCACTACCCGGTCAAGACCCGCAAGCTACAGCGCCGCGCACTGCGCTGGCTGTGGCTGGTGGTGCGCGACGCACAGGGCCGCGTGCTGCTGGAAAAACGCCCGGCGCGCAGCGCCTCGGGCTCCATTTGGGCGCAGTTGTACTGCTTTCCCAGCTTTGAGGAGCAGGCGCAGCTGGCGCGCTTTCAGGCCGCCTGCGGCTGGGCCGCGCTGCCGCTGCAATGGCAGGCGGAGTTTCGCCACGTGCTCACGCACCGCGATTTGCTGCTGCGCCCGGCCGTGTTGCAATTGCCGGCCGCAGGCAATGCGCTGCCGCCGTTGCCCGGCATGGGGCAGGCCGATACGCCCAACCCACTGCAATGGGTGCCGGTAGAGCACATCCTGGCCGGGCAATGGGCCGTGCCCGCCGCCTTGCTGGGCTGGCTGCGCCAAGGCTGGCGCTGAGCTTGGCCATATGGCTGGCAGGCATATCCAAAGAAAAGAATATTCGTAAGGGCGCGGCGCACCTGATCCTAGAATTTGCGTCTTGTCGCCCGGCACCCGCCAGGCAGGTCAACCCCGGCAGGCCGTCAGGCATTCAAGCCACTTGCGTTGGCGCTGGCATGGCCGGCTGGGCGCGCCTCTTTTCCAAGAACCGTTTTGCAAGGAATCGTCATGATGAAGAAACTGCTTCCCCTGGTGGCCGCTGCGGCCCTGTCCTTTGCGGCGCTGCATGCCCAGGCCCAGACCAAGCTGGTGGTGGGCGCTACGCCCGTGCCCCATGCCGAGCTGCTGAACTTCGTCGCGCCCAAGCTCAAGGAACAGGGCATCGAGCTGGAGGTCAAGGAATTCACCGACTACGTGCTGCCCAACACGGCCACGCAGGAAAAGCAACTGGACGCCAACTTCTTCCAGCACCTGCCCTACCTGGAGAGCTTCAACAAGGATCGCAAGACCGATCTGGTGCAACTGCCCAAGGGCGGCATCCACATCGAGCCCTTCGGCGCTTACTCGAAGAAGATCAAGGCCATTGGCGAGCTCAAGGAAGGCGCCATCGTGGCCATCCCCAATGACCCGACCAACTCCGGCCGCGCCCTGCTGCTGCTGGACAAGCACGGCGTGATCAAGCTCAAGGACAGCGCCAACATCACCTCGACGGTGGCCGACATCGCCGAGAACCCCAAGAAGCTGCAGTTCCGCGAGCTGGAGGCGGCCATCCTGCCGCGCGCGCTGGACGACGTGGACTTGGCGCTGATCAACACCAATTACGCGCTGGAGGCCAAGCTGGTGCCGGCCAAGGATGCGCTGCTGATCGAAGGCGCGGACTCGCCCTACGTGAACATCGTCGTCACCCACGCCGACCGCGCCGGCGATGCCGCGCTGCAGAAGCTGACCGAGGCGCTGCGCACCGAGCAAGTGCGCGAGTTCATCAACACCAAGTACAAGGGCGCCATCGTGCCGGCGTTCTGAGTGCCTCAATAAGTTCGGGGCGCCCGCGCCCGATGCAAACGAAAACCGCGCCGATCGTGCATGCGATCGGCGCGGTTTTTTTGTGTGGCTCAGTCAATTTTCAGAGTGGCGTCTCAACCCAGCGAGAGCGCAGGGTTGAGCGTGTACAGCCCGGTGATGCTGGCCTGGCCCAGCACCTGCGCGCGCTGCAGCGCGGCGCGCACATTGGCGCCTGTCAGCGGGCCATCGACCTGCAACTGCGGCTGCGCCAGCGCATAGATGGTGAAAACGTAGCGGTGCCGCAGCGCATCGTTCCACGGCGGGCAGGGGCCGTCGTAGCCGTAGTAATCGCCCTGCATCTGCGCGTCGCCAGCAAACCAGCCGGTGTAGTCGTTGATGCCGTGGCGCATGCCACCCGGCGCATCGGGGCCGCTCTTGCCGCGCGGCGTGACCCCGTCCGAGTGCGCGCCGGCGGCGATTTCCCCGGTCGTGGCGGGGATGTCCAGCAGCAGCCAGTGGAAGAAATCCACACGCGGCAGATCGGCCGGCACGGTGCGGCCTTGCTGATTCACGTCGTCGCCGCGGCTGGGCACGTCCGGGTCGTGGCAGATCAGCACGAAGGACTGCGTGCCCGCCGGCGCCTCGCTCCAGGCCAGGTGCGGATTGCGGTTGGCCGACAAGGCCACGTGGGCGCTGGCGTCGGGCACGCCGAAAGCAAATTCGCCGGGGATGGCCTGGCCATCCTGAAAGCTGTGGCTGATGAGCTTCATGCAGATTCCTCCTGTGTGTCGTCAATGGCAGCAATCGATTGTAGGCGCCGGCTCATTGCACGCACACCGGCGCCTGAGCCGGCGGCAGCGCGGCCATGCGGCCGATGACGCTGGCCTGGGCAAAGCCGGCCTGGGTGAACAGGCCCAGCACCTGCTCTGCGGCCTCGGGCGCGCAGGCTACCAGCAGGCCGCCGGAGGTCTGCGGGTCGGTCAGCAGCGCGCGCGTGGCCTCGTCGCAGTCCGTGGGCAATTGCACGCTCTCGCCGTAGGACTGCCAGTTGCGCGCCGAGGCGCCGGTGACGATGCCCCGCGCCGCCAGCTCGCGCACGCCCGGCAGCAGTGGCAGTTGCGCGCATTGCAGCTGGGCCTGCAGGCCCGCGCCGCGCGCCAGCTCCAGCGCATGGCCCAGCAGGCCAAAGCCCGTCACGTCGGTCATGGCGTGCACGCCCTGCAGCGCCGCCAGCGCGGTGCCGGGGCGGTTGAGCTGCGTGGTGCTGTGCAGCATCCGGGCATAGCCTTGCTCATCGAGCTGGCCCTTCTTCAGCGCCGCTGAGAGCACGCCCACCCCCAGCGGCTTGCCCAGGATCAGCACGTCGCCGGCCTGCGCGCTGGCATTGCGCTTGAGCTGGGCCGGATCGACGATGCCAATGCCCACCAGCCCGTAGATGGGCTCTACCGAGTCGATCGAATGGCCGCCGGCCAGCGCAATGCCCGCCTCGCGGCACACGGCCTCGCCGCCTTCGAGGATGCGGGCGATGGTCTCGTGCGGCAGCACCTGGATGGGCATGCCGACGATGGCCAGCGCAAACAGCGGCGTGGCGCCCATGGCGTAGATGTCCGACAGCGCATTCGTGGCCGCGATGCGGCCGAAGTCGTAGGGGTCATCGACGATGGGCATGAAGAAATCCGTCGTGGCGACGATGGCCTGGCGCTCGTTGATCTGATAGACCGCGGCATCGTCGGCCGTCTCGGTGCCCACCAGCAGCTGCGGGAACTGCTGCGGCAGCGGCAGGCGGCTGCGCGCCAGCAATTCGCTGAGCACGCCCGGGGCAATCTTGCAGCCGCAGCCCCCGCCGTGCGAGAGCGCGGTCAGTCGCGGTGGCGTGGCGGTGGGGGAAGAAGCAGATGAATTCATGGCAGAGGCGATCGAAGGCACATCACTGGCGCAATGCAGGCAAAAAACAGCCCGGCCAACAAGGGAAGGTCGGGCCAGAGCGCGCAGTGTCGCAGCGGCACCGCGCGCGTGGGCGGCGGAAAGCAGCAGGAGTCGAACCTACCAGGGAGCGTCTGACACCCCCTACCGGGTTTGAAGCCCGGGCGCACCACCGGGTGCGTATGCCTTCCAAAATACACAGCCTGCAGGTTGCAAAGCCTGCAGGCTGGAAACACACAGCTCAAGGCTCAACTGTATGCGCTCAGGCCCTGAGCCGATGGGGTGTGGCCCCGCTCAAAGGCGTTTGCGGCGCCAAGCAGCCACGCCCATCAACAGCACGCTGAGCAATCCCAGCGCCCCGTGCCCCAGGGTGGGAACGGGCACTGCGCCGTTGATCAGCGGTGCAGAACGTACCACAAGTGAAGCCGTAGCCGGCGTGGTGTCGCCAGCGACACTGGCCTCGATGTTGTAGGTACCGACGGGCAGCCTGTCGGCAGCGGTGACGGAGTAGTTGCCGCTGGCATCGACAGTGGTAGTCAGTGTGTCGACGACGGTGCCGTCAGGGCGCTTGATCACCACAGTCACGATGGCGCCAGGTGCGGCGTTGCTGGTCGAGCCGCTGAAGGTGGGCAGCTCATCAGGCGATACGGCTGCTGGCGGGGTCAGCACGGTGTTGGGGGCGGCGGCGGCGGTCACGGTCAGCGGCTGTGTGGCCGGTGTGGTGTCGCCAGCAACACTGGCCTCAATGGTGTAGGTGCCAGCGGGCAGCTTGTCGGCAGCGGTGA
>JAUMYI010000095.1 GCA_030528705.1 Comamonadaceae bacterium
GGGGATCAGCGGCGCAGGCTGTCGCGGATTTCGCGCAGCAGCACGATGTCTTCGGGCGTGGCTGCGGGCTCTGGCGGCGCGCTGCGCTTGAGGCGGTTGATTTGCTTGATCATCAGGAAAATGATGAAGGCCAGGATCAGGAAGTTCAGCGCAATGGTGATGAAGTTGCCGTAGGCCAGCACCGGCACGCCGGCTGCGCGATAGGCTTCGAGCGAGGGGGCCGTCCCCGGGGGGACTTCGCCGAGGGTGATGAACAGGTTGGAGAAGTCCAGCTTGCCAAATGCCAAGCCGACCACAGGCATGATCAAGTCACCGACCACGGAATCGACAATCTTGCCGAATGCCCCGCCGATGATGACGCCCACGGCCAAGTCGATGACGTTGCCCTTGATGGCAAATTCGCGAAATTCCTTGAAGAAGCTCATGCAAATATCCTCTTTGTGATGACGAAAGGCGTCATTGTTGTGCGACGTTTTGGCGATGCTGGCATGAGAATGGAAACATCTTGTTCTGCAGGGCTTTGGGGCGCAGCCGCCAGAGGCTGGTTGGGGCAGCGGGCAGGGGCGGATGCCCTGTGCGGGCTGGAGTGCCGCACTTTTGCCTGCAATGGCAGCAAATGATGGAGTTTTGTGCAGTGAAGCCGGTACTTGGCTGCACATGGCGCAACCAGACTGGGTGCGGCCAAGTGGTTGGCGGCTTGCAAGGTTGAGCCGCTTGAGATTGAAGCGCCCTGTTACAAAATCCCCTGATGTCTGCGCACGCCCGCTGGGCCGCTGGATTCGCGCAGAGCATCCCCTGCTTGAAATCGCCAGTGTGAATTTTGTATGATGCCGCGTTGCCCTGCGGGGGGGCGCACGGGGTGCGCCACCGCGGCATGGCCAGCGGCCCTGGCCCCGGCTTGGCGTTGATTTTTTTGAGGAATTGCCACCAATGATGGTCTTGTACTCGGGCACGACCTGCCCGTTCTCCCACCGCTGTCGTTTCGTCCTGTTTGAAAAGGGCATGGATTTCGAGATTCGCGACGTGGACTTGTTCAACAAGCCCGACGACATCGGTGTGATGAACCCCTACGGACAGGTGCCGATCCTGGTCGAGCGCGAGCTGATCCTGTATGAGTCCAACATCATCAACGAGTACATCGACGAGCGATTCCCGCACCCGCAGCTGATGCCGGGCGACCCCGTGGACCGGGCCCGCGTGCGCCTGTTCCTGCTCAATTTCGAGAAAGAGCTGTTCGTGCACGTGAGCACGCTGGAGTCCGGCGATGCCAAGGCCAAGGACAAGGCGCGCGCCCACATCCGCGATCGCCTGACGCAGCTGGCGCCCAACTTCCTCAAGAACAAATACATGCTGGGCGAGAATTTTTCCATGCTGGACGTGGCCATCGCCCCGCTGCTGTGGCGCCTGGAGCACTACGGCATCGAGCTCAGCCGCAATGCTGCGCCGCTGCTCAAGTATGCCGAGCGCCTGTTCTCGCGCCCGGCCTACATCGAGGCCCTGACGCCCTCGGAAAAAGTCATGCGTCGTTGACGGCGCAGTGTTTCAGCGTTGCCTTCAGTCTTGCCCTGGGGGCGCTTTGCCTTTTCACCTGCCGCGTTTGGCGTGACAAAAGCCCTGCCGCCAGGCCGTTCCCCCGCCGCTGCATCAGCCAGCGGCGCCATGCCCGCTGGGTGCTGCTGCCATGAGTGCTTTTGACGACGATTCCCCCCTGCCTTCGACGCAGCCTTATTTGCTGCGCGCGCTGCATGAGTGGTGTACCGACAACGGGCTGACGCCCTTTTTGGCCGTCAAGGTCGATGGCTCGGTGCGCGTGCCGCCCGAGTTCGTTCGCAATGGCGAGATCGTGCTCAACATCAGCTACGAGGCCACCTCCAAGCTGCAGTTGGGCAACGAATACATCGAATTCCAGGCCCGCTTCGGCGGCCAACTGCGCCAGATCCTCGTGCCGGTGCACCGCGTCATGGCCATTTACGCGCGGGAAAACGGCCAAGGCATGGCGTTTTCCGTGCCCGATGCGGTGCTGGCATCGGGCAGCCCAGAGCAAGAGCAGGGCCAGGCCGCGGCCGATGACACACCCGCTGCCGAGCCGCCCCAGCAGCCATCGGCCCCGCCAGTTGCCGCACAGCGCCCAGTGTTGCGCGCCGTGCCGCCGCCCGCACAGCCTGCGCCACCCAGCGGCGAGCATGGCTCTGGCGATGACGAGCCGCCCCCGCCCAGCGCCCCGAGCCCGGCCGGCAAGCGCCCGGCGCTGCGGCGCATCAAATGATGCTCCGAGCAGGCAGCATGGCGCGGCGCGGCGCGGTCGTGGTGGCGCTGCCAGCGCGCCGAAGCAGACGCTGGGCGCTGTTGTTTGCTGCAGGCACGGCTGCCAGTGCGCTGGCCTGGGCGCAGCCGCAGGCCAGCGCCACGTCCAGCGAAGCGCCGCTGCTGCCGGGCGACAGCGTGGTGCCGCTGATGGACGCGCCGCTCTTGCCGCAGCCGCCCGCTCAGAACGCAGTGGCAACAGCCCGCACGGACAAGCCGCAGGCCGCCTCCGCTGCTGCCGCGCCGCCCCAGCGCCTGGACAAGCTGCCGCACACGCGCGCGCTGTGCGATGCGGCGCTGCAGCGCATGGCGCAGTTGCAGATTGCTGCGGCTTTCGAGCTGCTGGCGCCGCACTGGCCGCTGCCCGAGCGCGAGCTGGCGCAGCTGGCAGCCGAGACTGAAGCGCAGTTTCGCCAGCTGCTGGCTGGCGGCGGCAAGATCCTGGGCCACGAATGGGTGCGCAGCCGCCAAGGCGGCAAAAGCGTGGTGCAGCACCTGTACTTGCTCAAGCTGCCGCACCACGGCCTGCGCGTGGCCTGCACCTTCTACAAGCCGCAGGCGCAGTGGCAGGTGCACACGGTGTTTTGGGATGAGCAGATGGAAAGCCTGCTGGAGCCTTGAGCCTTGCGCTGCCCGCCTGCGGGCAGCCCCTTTTTGAATCCCCTTCGCGCATGCTGAAAATCCTGCTTTGCAATGACGACGGCTACCTGGCCCCGGGCATCGTGGCGCTGCACGAGGCCTTGAGCGCGCTGCCCGATGTGCGCGTTGAAGTCGTCGCGCCCGAGCACAACAACAGCGCCAAATCCAATGCCTTGACGCTGCATGCGCCGCTGTACGTTCACCAGGCGCCGATGGGCTTTCGCTACGTCAATGGCACGCCGGCCGATTGCGTGCACATCGCGTTGACGGGCTTGCTGGACTACCGGCCCGATCTGATCGTCTCGGGCATCAACAACGGCGCCAACATGGGCGACGACACCATCTACTCGGGCACCGTGGGCGCGGCCATGGAAGGCTATTTGTTTGGCATTCCGGCCATTGCGCTGTCGCAGGTGGACAAGGGCTGGGCCCATCTGGAGAGCGCCGCGCAGGCCGCAGCCTTGCTGGTGGCGCAGCTGCGCGCGCAGCAGCTCATCGGCCGCTCGCCCTGGCTGCTCAACGTCAACATCCCCAATCTGCCGCTGCACTCGCTGCGGCCCCTGCGCTGGTGCCGGCTGGGGCGGCGCCATGCGGCCGAGCGCGTCATCCGCCAGCAGAACCCGCGTGGCGAAACCATGTACTGGATCGGCGCCTGCGGCGCGGCCAGCGACGCCAGCGAGGGCACGGACTTCCATGCCACGGCCCAGGGCCATGTGGCCGTCACGCCGCTGCAGGTGGACTTGAGCGACCACGCCCAGCTGCAAGCCTGGCAGGCGCGGCTGAATCTGCCCAGTTTTGGCGCTGCGGCTTGGCAGCAGATGGGGGCCTGATGCAGAAGAAAGCACGCTTTCCGGCCCAGGTGCTGCCAGCGCCGGCTGGCACACCCGGCGCTTTGGCCAGGCCCGGTGCCGTTGTGCGCAATGTGCTGGCTCAGCCTGCGCTGGCCACGCCAGCGGCCGGCTGGCGTCAGCCCCAACCTGCTGCGTCGCTCGATGCCTCCAGCCAGCAGGGCGCGCGCGAGCGCATGGTCAAGCGCCTGGCGGCGCAGCCGGGCATGCACCCGCTGGTGCTCGAAGCCATGCGCCAGGTGCCGCGCCATGCCTTCATCGACTCTGCGCTGGGCGGCAAGGCCTACGACGAAAACAGCCTGCCCATTGGCTTTGGCCAAACCATCTCCAAACCCTCGGTCGTGGCGCGCATGCTCTCGTTGCTGCTGGCCAGCGCGCCTGATGGCGGCCGCATCGCAGGGCGCGTGCTGGAGGTGGGCACAGGCTGTGGCTACCAGGCGGCGGTGCTCAGCCAGATCGCGGCCGAGGTCTATTCCATCGAGCGCCTGCGTGGCCTGCACGAGCGCGCCCGCAACAATCTGCGGCCCATGCGCGTGGCCAATCTGCACCTGCTCTTTGGCGATGGCATGGCCGGCTATGCCAGCGGCGCGCCGTATGCGGCCATCGTCTCGGCCGCTGGCGGCGATGCCATTCCGCAGGCCTGGGTCGAGCAACTGGCCACGGGCGGGCGCATCATCGCCCCCACCGTGGCTCAGGGCGGGGCCCAGGTGCTGATGGTGCTGGACAAAACACCCGCCGGCCTGCGCCAGCAGGCCCTGGAGGCCGTACACTTCGTTCCATTAAAATCCGGCGTTGATTAGGATGCTCTGCATGAGTCGCCGCGCAGTGCACACGGACAGCTGGATTCGTGCAGAACATCCTTAGGGAAGATTCGATGATGCAATTGCAAAAACCTTGGTTTGGTACGGGCAGCGTGATCGCTGCCTGTTTGCTGGCGGCTGGCTGCTCCAGCGTCTCGCTCAATCAGGCGCCCGTTGAAGACCGCGCCGGCATGGGCGAAATGGGCAGCGTAGCGCCCATCGTGCCGGCCCCGCCTGGGCACTACACCGTCAAGCCCGGCGACACGCTGATTCGCATCGGCCTGGAGACTGGCCAGAGCTGGAAGGACATTGCCGCCTGGAACCAACTGGCCAATGCCGACGTGATCGAAGTTGGCCAGGTGCTGCGCGTGGTGCCGCCCGGCGCCGTGCCGCCAGCGGCGGGCGCGGGCCATGGCGGCGGCTCGGCCGTGGCCCCGGTGGCCGTGGCTGGCGGCGGCGCATCCAGTGGCCCCTCGGGCGCGCCCAGCGGCACGGGCGTGGAAGTGCGCCCCATCGCCCCGGCTGGCTCGGCTGCCGAGCCCCCGGTCGTGCGCGGCAACACCCCCATCCCCACCGTGACGGCGGGCAGCCCGCCGGCGGCTGCGGCAGGCGGCATTCAACTGGTCTGGCCGGCCAACGGCCCCTTGCTGGCAGGCTTTAACGAGACCACCAACAAAGGCTATGACATCGGCGGCAAGGCCGGCGACCCCGTCGTTGCGGCCGCCGATGGCCACGTGGTCTACGCTGGCGCGGGCCTGCGCGGCTACGGCAACCTCATCATCCTCAAACACAACGACGAATACCTGACGGCCTATGCGCACAACCGCGTGCTGCTGGTCAAGGAAGACCAGCGCGTTGCGCGCGGGCAGAAGATTGCCGAAATGGGCAACACCGATGCCGATCGCGTCAAGCTGCACTTTGAAGTGCGCCGTCAGGGCAAGCCCGTCAACCCCGCAGGCTATCTGCCCAAACGCTGAAGCTTGCTGCCTGGCTTGTGCCGTGCGCCCCAGCCTGATCGGCGCTCGGGGGCCACGGCACTTCGCGCCTTGGTATGAGCGATCTGGAATCCCTGCAGGGCGCGGCGCAGCCCGAGTTTGAGCTCAGCGGCGAGCTGCGCGAGCAGCCCGTGGCCGCCGCGCTGCATGGTGCGCGGCTGGACAAGGCGCTGCTGGAGCTGGCGCCGGAGTTCTCCCGCAGCCATTTGCAGCAACTCATCCGCAGCGGCCAGGTCTGGCTCGACGGCGTGGCCGCGCTCAAGCCCGCGCACAAAGTGGCCGTGGGCCAAAGCCTGCGCGTGGCGTTGCAGCCCACGGAACAAAGCCAGGCCTTCGTGCCCGAGCCCATGGCGCTGGACATCGTCTACGAAGACCAGGCGCTGCTGGTGCTCAACAAGCCGGCCGGGCTGGTCGTGCACCCGGCCGCGGGCCACTGGCGCGGCACCTTGCTCAATGGCCTGCTGGCCCATGCCCCGGTGTTTGCCACGCTGCCGCGCGCGGGCATCGTGCACCGGCTGGACAAGGACACCAGCGGCCTGATGCTCGTGGCCAAAAGCCTGCCGGCGGCCACGGCGCTGGTGGCGCAAATTGCACAGCGCGCCGTGGCGCGCCGCTACCTGGCCGTGGCCCATGCCGGCCCTGGGGCCCGCGCCTGGCCCGAAGCCGGGCAGGCGCTGCGCGTCGATGCCCCCATTGGGCGCGACCCCCAGCAGCGCCTGCGCATGGCCGTGGTCGATTTGCAGCGCCACCCGGGCAAGCCCGCGCAGACCGACATGCGCCTGCTGGCGCGGCAAGGCGGCTTTGCGCTGTTGCACTGCGCCTTGCACACTGGCCGCACGCACCAGATCCGCGTGCACGCCAGGCACCTGGGCTGGCCCCTGGTGGGCGATACCACCTACGGCGGCCAGCCCCACCCGGCCATTGCCAGGCAAGCCCTGCATGCCTGGCAGCTGGCCCTGGCGCACCCGTTGCACGGCCAGCCGCTGCGCTTTTGCGCTGCGCCGCCGCGGGACATGCAGCAACTGCTGCAGGCCCTGCAACTGCCCTGGCCTGAGGCCGCTGAAGGTATCGAAGCCGAGCCGCCCGGCGCAGGCCAGTTCGCCGACAATCGCTGATGCGCGCCGCAGCGGCCGGCGCTGCCCCCGGCCTGCGCCCTCCATCCCCTTTGCCGTGATTCATGAACTCTGTGCCAGCCCCCCCCGTCGATCCAATCTCCGTGCTGGAGGCCGCCTTGCTGTGCGCCCCGGCGCCGCTGGCCATGCCCAGCCTGCAGGCCTTGTTCGAGGCGCCAACGGATGCCGCGCAAATCCAGGCCTGGCTTGAGCAACTGCAAATCGACTGGGCGCACCGCGGCCTGGAACTGGTGCAGGTCGCCAGCGGCTGGCGCTTCCAAAGCCGCGCGAATGTGCTGCCCTTTCTGGCCCGGCTCGAGCCCGAGCGCACGCCGCGCTACTCGCGCGCGGCGCTGGAAATCCTGGCCGTGATCGCCTACCGCCAGCCCGTCACGCGCGGCGACATCGAGGAAATCCGCGGCGTGGCCGTCAACAGCCAAATCATCAAGCAACTGGAGGAGCGCGGCTGGATCGAAGTCATCGGCCACCGCGAATCCGTCGGCCGCCCGGCGCTGTTTGCCACCACCGGCCAATTCCTGGACGACCTGGGCCTGGCCTCGCTGCGCGATCTGCCCGAGATCGATGCCGTCAGCGAAGCCACGCTGCAGCAGCTGGGCCTGGGTCCTGCGGCCGCGCCGGCCAGCGCGGGCGAGGAGGGCGGCGCGGCCGAGCCCACCGAGCACTCTGTAGCGCCGCCAGCCGAAGACACGCGCGAGGACACGGCCCAGGCGCCGCTTGAAGCGGCCTTGGAAGAAGCGCCAGAAGCCCCCGCCGAGGATTGGGCGCCAGCGCCGCAGCCCGCCGAGCAGCCGCCCCAGGATGGGCCGCAGCCCTTGCCGCCACAGGCACAGGCCGAGGCCAGGCCCGAGGCGCAGCAGCCTGAAACCCAAGACATGGCCCAAGCCACCGCAGCAGTGCGCGCCATGCCGCCCGCCGAGCAGCCCGGGCAAGCAGAGCCATCCCAGGGCCTGCAACCCTCGTGAGGGCAACAAGCCCCCCGCAGGCATCCCCCAGAACCCCGCCGCCCGGCCCGAACGGAGCCGGGCGAGCAGCCCAGCGAAAGCACCACCATGCAAGCCAAAAAACCTTCCCGCAACGCAGCAAGCCGCAAGCCCGGCACAGGCCGGGGCGGGCCGCCAGCGCCCTCTGCCCCCCCAGCGCCCCGCCCACGCCGCAGCCCGCGCCAGGGCGCAGCGCCTGAGGCCGCGCCAGCCCACCCCGTCGCGACCGGGGAGCGCCAGGCGCACAAGCGCGTGCTGCAACCCGATGCCCAGCAGCCCAAGCTGCACAAGCTGCTGGCCCAGGCCGGCGTGGGCTCGCGCCTGGAGATGGAGGCGCTGATCGCCCAGGGGCGCATCACCGTCAACGGCCAGCCCGCGCACGTCGGCCAGCGCGTGCAGCACGGCGACCAGATCCGCATCAACGGCAAGCCCCTGCGCCTGCGCGTGGCCCCGCCCGCCGTGCGGGTGCTGGCCTACCACAAGGTCGCCGGGGAAATGGTCACGCGCGAAGACCCGCAAAACCGCCCCACCATATTCCGCAAGCTGCCGCACCTGGCGCATGGCAAATGGCAGGCCGTGGGCCGGCTGGACCTGAACACCGAAGGCCTGCTGCTGCTGACCAACTCGGGCGACCTGGCCAACCGGCTCATGCACCCGCGCTACGGCCTGGAGCGCGAATACGCCGTGCGCATCCTGGGCGCTTTGAGCGACGACGAGCGCCAGCGGCTGCTCGATGGCGTGATGCTCGAAGACGGCCAGGCCGCCTTCGGCAGCATCCAGGACGGCGGCGGCGAAGGCGTCAACCAGTGGTACAGGGTCACCATCAGCGAAGGCCGCAACCGCGAAGTGCGCCGCATGATGGAGGCCGTGGGCCACGCCGTCAGCCGCCTGATCCGCGTGCGCTATGGCAGCGTGGTGCTGATGCGCGGCCTGCGCCGCGGCATGTGGCTGGAGCTGCCCGAGCGCGACGTGGCGCGGCTGATGCAGGAGGCCGGCATGCCCCAGCCCCAGGCCAGCGCGCCGGGCCAGCGCCGCGCAGGCCGCAGCGCCCCGGCCGACCGCAGCCGGGGCCGCAACAAGCCCGCGCACGCGCCAGCGCCGCGCCGCCAGGGCGCAGGCCGTGCGCCTGCGCCACAGGCCGCGCCGCGTGGCCAGAAGCCCAAATCCGCCCAGGGCTACATCGGCGCCGATGGGCTGGGCGCCATGCTCGGGCGCCGTGGCGGCAAGGGCAAGGGCCGGCCAGGCGCGGCAGGCCGCAGCCCAGGCCGCCGCTAGAGCGTGTGATGCACTTTTCGCCCCCCGCGCTGGCCCCAAACCCGTGTGATCGCAAGGCGGCGCGCGCCGCCAAGGC
>JAUMYI010000096.1:0-2300 GCA_030528705.1 Comamonadaceae bacterium
TGGGCTTTAGCAGCGCGGCGCACTTCAGCACCGCCTTTCGCGCCCATTTCGGCCAGACGCCCAGCCAGATGCGGCGGCGCCCGCCGGGGTGAGCGCGCGGCGTGCCGGGGGCACGGGCTTCAGCGCCGCCCCGCGGCCCAGTCCACCGCCGCGTCGAACAGTTGGCGGCCCGTGCCGGAGAGGTTGGCGAAGCTGTCGTTGTCCAGGAAGAACATGACGCGCCGCGCCGGGGCGAGGGCTTCGTAGTCCATGGTCGCGCCTTTTTCGTAGCCGAAGATGGCGGCCTTTTCCGGCTGGCCGTACAGGGTGGCGATGGTGCTGGCGCCTAGTGTGCTGTCGCGCAGATCACTACACGAATAAAACCGATGCATGTCGTGTCAGGGCAAGGCGCAAAGCACAGCGATACCGGGCGGTATCGCGCGCATTTGCAACGCAGTCATGGCACGACAGGCGCGGTTTTATGTGTAGGTATTTGCGGGACAGCACACTAGGCCCGGCTTGCCCCAGCTCATGGGCGCCTGGCCGACGTAGACGTTGGCGGTGCCCGCTGGCAGCCCGCCGGCGAGGGGGTGGGGGGCGTTGACGAGCCAGAGGTAGCGTTCCTTGCCCGCCTCGCCGTAGTCCGTGCCGCTGCGCTTGCCGGTCATGGCCAGATCGTCGAGGAAGTCGTTTTCCCAGGTCAGCAGCGGCACGGGCACGTGGCGCCAGCCCGGGTGCATGGCCTTGGCCGCGACGGTGGAGGAGATGAGCACCAGCGCCATGCCCGTGGCGGCGTCCGGGGGGCTGTGCTGGTCGGCCTGGGTGACGGCGTAGCCGCGCGCGCGCAGGTGCTGGGCGATGCGCTCGTCCACGCCCGCGCTGGGGCCGCCGAGCTGGCCGATGAGCAGCACGCGCGGGGCATCAGGGGTGCCAGGCGTGTCAGGGACGGCGGCGGATGCCGGGGCGGCGGCCCCGCTGGCTGGCGCGGCGGCGGGGGCTTGCGCCCAGGCCGGGCCGCAGAGCGCGGCGGCCAGCGCCAGCGCCGCCCGGTGCGCGGCAAGCCGGGAGCGGGCCGGGCCGGTGGTCAACGGTGTTTTGTTCATCAGAGTTTCTTCCAGGTTTTGGCGTGAGGGGGCAAGACGTGGTTTGGGCCGGGCTGCAAGGCGCAAGACGCCTCTTTGCGCATGTGGCGCAGCCGGGCCTGGCGGCCCGGCGAGGCTTTGCAACGCAGGCAGGCCGCCCCAATGCAGGCCGCCCCAATCCGCTGGGCTTCCCGCCGCGCAGAGGGTGTGGACTGGCGCTGAGGACAGGCGCTCAGAACTCAAACCCCACGCTCAGCGCGATCTGCCGGGCGTCGCCGGCGGCCAGGCCGTACTGGTTGTTGGCCGAGGGGTAGTAGACCTTGTCGAACAGGTTCTTGACGTTGAGCTGGAGCTTCATGGGGCGGCCGCCCACGGGCAGCGTGTAGGTGGCGAAGGCGTCGGCCACGGTGTAGGCGGGCAGCCAGAAGGCGTTGGCCGTGTCGCCGGGGCGCCGGCCGGTGTAGCGCGCCCGGGCGCCCAGGCGCAGCTGGCCGGCGCCGACCTGCCCGGCGTTGTAGGTGGCCGCGGCGGAGGCCGTCACCCGCGCCACGTTGCTCAGGCGGTTGCCGGCGAATTCGGGGTCTTTGGTGACTTTGGCGTCCAGCCAGGCCAGACTGCCGATGAGGCTCCAGCGGCGGCCCACTTCGCCGGCCACGTCCAGCTCGATGCCGCGCGAGCGCGCCGCGCCGGCGGTGCGCCAGTCCTGGCTGCGGGTGGCGTCGTTGTACTGCTTGACCAGCACGTTCTTTTTGTCGATGTCGAAGAGGGCCAGCGAGCCGGTCAGGCCGCCGGGCACGTCCAGCTTGGCGCCGATTTCCCAGGAGACGCCTTTTTCCGGCGCGATGGAGGAGTCGATCACCATGCCGCTGGCGTGCGGCGCGATGGAGGAGACGGGCTTGACCGAGCGGCTGTAGCTGGCGTAGAGCGATTTGGTGCTGTCGAGCTTGTAGACCAGCCCCAGGCGCGGCAGCCAGACGCCGTCGCGCGTGTTGGTGTTGACCTTGAAGGGCCGCCCGCGCCCGGCCACTTGCGACCAGTGCAGGTAGCGCAGGCCGCCCACGGCGATCCAGCGCGGGCCAAAGTGGATGGCGTCCTGGAAGAACAGCGAATGGTTGCGCAGGCGGTCGCTCTGGTCGCTGTCGGAGGGCACGACGCGCTCGGAGGGCTGGACCCGGCCGTACACGGGGTTGCGGTAGTCGAACTCGTGCGTGCGGGCCGCGCGGATCATGTCGGCGCGGT
>JAUMYI010000096.1:2400-6075 GCA_030528705.1 Comamonadaceae bacterium
GCGATGCGGTGGTCGATGGAGCTTTGCAGCAGGTGGCTGTTGCCCCACATCTGGTTGAACGGCTCGTCCAGGCGGCGGCGGATGGGCAGATCCAGCGGCTTTTTCGTCGCCGGGTCGATGACCACGGTGCGGTCAAACGGCACGTCGTAGTCGCGGAATTCGTACCACAGCACGGCCTGCGTGTCGCGCCCGTACCAGGCCAGCGAGGGGGCGACGAGCGTGTCGCGCCGCCGGCCGAAGTTGCGCCAGTAGTCCTCGTTGGCGTGGTCCACGATCAGGCGCCAGGCCAGGCCCTTGTCGCCAATGGGGCCGGTGCTGTCCAGCGTCAGCCCGCCGCCGTGGCGGCCGTGGCCGTAGGTCGAGCCGCTCAGCGCCACGGTGGTGCGCCGCTCGGTCTGCGGCTTCTTGCTCACCACGTTGACCACGCCGCCCGGGTCCATGATGCCGTAGAACATGGACGAGGGCCCCTTGAGCACCACCACGCTCTCGGCGGCGGCGTTCATGCCGCGCCCCTGCACCAGCGGCATGCCGTTGTGCATGATGGAGCCGTCGCGGTTGCCGCCAAAGCCGCGCTTCATGATGGTGTCCTGCGTGCCCGCCAGCGTGTTGCCCTGGGTGATGCCGCTGACGTTCATCAGCGCATCGTCCATGTGGCGCGGGCGCTGGTCGCGCAGCACCTGCGCCGCCACGGCGTTGGTGACCTGCGGCACCTCCAGCGCCGGCGCCAGCGAGCGCAGGGTGGAGGCATCGGGCGTGGGCTGGTAGTGGCTCTCCAGCTCCACCGGCACGGGCGCGGCGCGGCCCACCACCGTCACGGCGGCCAGCTCGGCGGCCTCGCCGGCCTCGCTGGCCCCGCCGGCTTCAGCGGCGGCGCTGGCCGTGCCCGCCGCAACGGCGTCACTGGCGGCGCGGGCAGGCGCCGCCGCCGCGCCTGGTACCTGGGCCTGGGCCTGGGCTTGGGCCAGCAGCGGCACGCCCGCGGCGGCGGCGCAGGCCAGGCCATGCCAGATGGCGCGCGTCAGGCGCCGCGCCGGCCAATCCGGCGCCTGCGGCGCCAGGGCAGAAGGGGAAGCAAGCGAAGCGGGCGTGGTGCGAAGCAGCGGCATGGTGCATGAAGGCGATGGGGGCGGCGCTGGCACGCATCGCAACGCCCACGGGCTGCTGCGGGATGGCGTGCGGCGCATCCGTGGAAGAAAACCACCGGCTGCGCCGCCAGCCCCCGGAGGGCGGGCCGCGCACGCCGGATGGCGCGAAACCCGCCATTTTGCAACTGAAAACCAGTCTTGTTTGCTTTCGTAAAACTGGCACACCCCCGGCCCTGGGCCTGACCCCACCGCGCACCGGGCGCGAACATGCCATCAAATGCAAATCATTCGCCATTGTGTGAAAGTGTGCGGGTGGCCGGCGGCCTAGATTCCTCCCGCACATCCCGCAGCATGGAGGCATCGCAATGACAGCGCATCTCGTTTGGCGGCCGTGGCGGCGCCGCGTTCTTTCTCCGCTTTCTTCGTCTTCGCTTGCTTCACTTTCCGACGGCCCGGCAAGCCCGCCCCGGTGGGCGCCTGGCGCGCTGGCCGCGGCCGCGCTGCTGGCCCTGGCGGCTGAAGGCCCCGCCTGGGCGGCGCAGCCTGCCGCCCCGGGCCACCAGGCCGTGGCCGAGCTGCCCACCGTCACCGTGCGCGGCGACGTGTCCGGCGATGTGCCCGGTGAAGCCGCCGACGACGAAGGCCGCAGCGGCAAGCTGGCGCGGCGCGCGCAGGGCGCGAGCAAGACGGACACGGCGCTGCTGCACCTGCCGCAGTCGGTGTCCGTCATCACCGAAACGGCGCTGCGCGACAGCGGCGCCACCAGCCTCGACCAGGCGCTGGCCTACCAGCCGGGGCTGTACGCGCCGGTGAGCGGCGGCAACGACTCCAGCCGCTACGACTTCGTCAGCCTGCGCGGGCAGAGCTACAACGGGGCGATGTTTTTCGACGGCATGCGCGCCAGCTTTGGCGTGGGCAACCTGAGCCTGCCGCAGTTCGACCCCTGGCTGATCGAGCGCGTGGAGGTGCTGCGCGGCCCGGCCTCGGCGCTGTACGGGCAGGGCCTGCCCGGCGGCCTGGTCAACGTGCGCGCCAAGCGCCCAGGTGGCCCAAGCACCCCAGGCGGCCCGGCACACCGCGTGGCCGGGCTGACGCTGGGCAGCCACGGCCAGCGCGCCCTGCGGCTGGATGCGGGCGGCCCGGCGGCCCAGGGCGCGCTGGACTGGCGGCTGGTGGCGCTGGCGCGCGAGGCAGGCAACCAGATCGCGCACGTGCGCGAGCAGCGCGTGGCGCTGGCGCCTTCGCTGCGCTGGCGCATCGCGCCGGGCACGGCGCTGACGCTGCTGGCCAGCCACCAGCGCGACCCCAAGGGCGGCTACTACCACAGCGCGCTGCCCATGCAGGGCACGCTCACGCCGCTGCCCGGCGGCGGGCGCATCCCGCGCCGCTTCTTCGTGGGCGACCCGGCCTTCGACCGCTTCACGCGCCGCCAGAGCACGGCCGGCTACGACTTCGAGCACGCCCTGGGCCAGGGCTGGCAGTTGCGCCACGCGCTGCGCGCCATCGACGCCCAGGCCGAGGTGCAGGCGCTCTCGGCCATTGCGCTGGCGCCGCCGGCCACGCTGATGCGCTCGGGCATGGCGGTGCATTCGCGCACCCGCGCGCTGCTGAGCGACACCACGCTGCAAGGCCGGGTGCAGACCGGCGCCGCGCAGCACCGCCTGCTGCTGGGGCTGGACGCCATGCGCAGCCGCCTGCACCAGCGCCTGGGCATGAACCTGCAAGGGCTGCCGCCCATCGACATCTGGCAGCCCGCCTACGGCCAGGCCATCGCCGTGCCCGACGGGCCGGGCAGCGCCATGCTCTGGGCCGACACGCGCGAGCGCGCCAGCCAGATCGGCCTGTACGCGCAAGACCAGATCGACTGGGGGCGCTGGAGTCTGACCCTGGGCGGGCGCTACGACATCGCCCGCAGCCACAGCGCGCGCCAAGGCCGGCTCATGGGCGTGCTGCCCACCGACGCGGCCAGCCGCCAGCGCGACCGCGCCTTCTCCGGCCGCGCCGCGCTGGGCTACCGCTTTGGCAATGCGCTGGCCGCCTACCTCAGCCACGGCAGCGCCTTCCTGCCGCAAACCGGGCTGGACGCACACGGCCAGGGCTACCGCCCGCTGACGGCCCGCCAGTGGGAGGCCGGCCTCAAATACGCCCCGCCGCAAGGCGGGCTGCAACTGGCCGCCGCCGTGTTCCAGATCCAGCAGAAAAACGCCCTCACGCCCGACCCCGAACCCAGCCACGTCTGCCCCGGCCTGGCCGGCCCCGGCGCCTGCATGGTGCAAACCGGCCGCCAGCGCACCCGCGGGCTGGAGCTGGAGGCCAAGGCCGAGCTGGGCCGCGCCAGCTTCGTGCACGCCAGCCTCACCCTGCTGGACGCGCGCATCACCGCCAGCAACGGCCCCGAGCAAGGCCAGCGCCCCGTCAACATCCCGGCGCGCACGGCCTCGCTCTGGCTCGACCACGCCCTCAGCCCCCAATGGCCCCAATGGCGCATGAGCCTGGGCCTGCGCCACACCGGCGCCACCCGCGCCGACCCCGCCAACACCGTGCGCGTGCCCGGCCACACCCTGCTGGATGCCGCGCTGCGCTACCGCTT
>JAUMYI010000096.1:6175-8797 GCA_030528705.1 Comamonadaceae bacterium
TGCAACTGGGGCCGGGGCCGCACCCTCAGCGTTGAACTGCACTACCCCTGGTAAGCCGCATGAAACACGCCCACCCCACACCCCCCGCAACGGGCCCGGACGCCACCCTGGCCCGCGAGATACAGGCGCGCATGGACTTCAGCCACTGGCCCGCGCTCATCGTGCGCCTGCCCGGCGCCGACCAGGCCCCCGTTCTGTTCGGCATGCTCGAAGCCGCGCTGCAACGCGGCCAGCCCTTCGCGCTGGTGGCCGACATGGCCGAATACCTCGGCGGCCCGCCCGAAACGCCCGAACAGCGCAAAGCCGCCGCCCTCTGGCTCAAGCGCCACCACCAAACCTTTTTCAGCCTGTGCCGTGGCAACGTCTACGTGCTGGCCGACGCAAACGCTCGCGCCGCCCTGCTGGCCTCGGGCCGCCAGCAGGCCCGCGCCAGCGGCCTGCCCATCGAAGCCGCCGCCACGCTGGACGAGGCGCTGGCCATCGCGCGGCGGCTGCTGGGCTAGGGCGTGTGATGCACTTTGCGCCCACCGCCACCGCAAAACGCCCAGGAAACAAAAAATTACCAAATGTGAACAAAAAATGTTCATTTTTGGGCGGAATATCCGAATAAATAAGTAGATATTTGAAAAATAATGGCCCATAGGCCATCCCTTTGCGTATGATGGGCTGAAAAGTGAGAGGGATGGCAGAAGCCCAAATTGAAGAACGCTGCGAAGGCCTTTTGGATGGCCAATTCATGCGGATGTTGTACGCAGACTGGGGTGTGGCACGGACAGGCCATGGCAATGTCCAATGGCGTTGGTATTGCCGTAGCCTGTGCCTACCCCCTCGCTATGAAAATCGCATGCTCGGCCTTTCTGCTCAAGCCATGAACAGGCTTTTCAGGCCATGTGGTTCATGAGGCATGCAGGGCAAAATGCCCACATGCCGGCAGATTTTCTTTTCAAGGCGCTCTGCCCCCTGCTTGATGCATGCAAGCCTGCATTGGCAGTATTGCATTTGGGGGCAGTCATTGCAGCGGCGTTTTTCGCTCAGCGATTGGCTGTTGCTGTCAGAGCCTGTCACGCATTGGGCTTGCGGTGGCATCGGCCCCCGTCGTGATTCGAGTAAGGAGATCAAGCCATGGCACAGGAGAGCAAATTGCGACTGGGCGCGCTCACGGCGCTGGTGGTCGGCTCCATGATCGGGGGCGGCATATTTTCCATTCCCCAGAACATGGCCGCTGGCGCCGCTGCGGGCGCGGTGCTGATTGGCTGGGGGGTGACGGCCATTGGCATGCTGATGCTGGCTTTCGTATTCCAGACCCTGGCCAATCGCAAGCCTGAGCTGGACAACGGGGTCTATGCCTATGCCAAGGCGGGGTTTGGCAATTACCTGGGCTTTTCATCGGCCTGGGGCTATTGGATCAGTGCCTGGCTGGGCAATGTCAGCTATTTGGTGCTGCTGTTTGGCACGCTGGGTTATTTCTTCCCGGCCTTTGGCGAAGGCAATACCACGGCAGCCATCGCAGGCGCATCGCTGGTGTTGTGGTTTGTGCATGCCCTGGTGCTGCGCGGCATCAAGGAGGCGGCCTTCATCAACCTGGTCACCACCATCACCAAGGTGGTGCCGCTGCTGACTTTCATCGCCCTGGTGGGCCTGGCCTTCAAGATGGATGTGTTCACGGCCGATTTCTGGGGCCGGGGCAATGCCGAGTTGGGCAGCGTGCTGACGCAGGTCAAGAGCATGATGCTGGTGACGGTGTGGGTGTTCATCGGCATCGAGGGCGCCAGTGTGTATTCGGCCCGCGCGCAAACGCGCAGCGACGTGGGCAAGGCCACGGTGCTGGGCTTCATCGGCGTGCTGTTGCTGTTGGTGATGGTCAACGTGCTCTCGGCCGGGGTGATGAGCCAGCCGGAGCTGGCCAAGCTGAAAAACCCATCCATGGCCCACGTGCTCTCGCACGTGGTGGGCGACTGGGGCGCGGCATTCATTTCCATCGGTCTGATCGTATCCCTGGCCGGCGCGCTGCTGTCCTGGACTTTGCTCAGCGGCGAAATTTTGTATTCAGCCGCCAAGGATCAGACCATGCCTGCATTTTTCCGCAGGGAAAACCGCAACGGCGTGCCAGCCAATGCGCTGTGGGTGTCCAATGGCGCTATCCAGATTTTCCTCATTTTCGCGCTGGTGTATGGCCAATCCTATCTCGACCTGATTTATCTGGCCACGTCGATGATTTTGATCCCATACTTTTTCTCTGCCATTTACGCCGTCATGATTGCGGTGCGCGGCGAGGGCTATGGCGAGGCCGACCCTCAGCGCAATTGGGACATGCTCATCGGCGCCCTGGCCATGGCATACAGCATATGGCTGCTGTATGCGGCCGGATTGAAGTATTTGCTGCTGTCTGCACTGTTGTACGCCCCGGGCGCCATCGTTTATGCCAAGGCGCGCATTGAAAATGGCAAGCCGGTATTCAACGATATTGAAAAACTGTATTTTGCCGCTTCCTTGATCGGGGCTGTGTACGCCGGCTATGGGCTTTACAAGGGCACTTTGACGATTTGAATTGTTCTGTTTCATTCGTTTTAGAGCGTGTTATGCACTTTTCGCCCCCCGCGAGAGCGCCCCGGCGTGTGCAGT
>JAUMYI010000097.1:0-3830 GCA_030528705.1 Comamonadaceae bacterium
CGGCGCTGGTGGCCGGCGTGGCCAGCTACTGGCTGGAGTTTTTGCGCGCCGTGCCGCAACTGCAAGTGGCCTACGTGCCCATCGGCCTGGGCAGCGGCGCGTGCGCGGCCATCGCCGCCAAGCAGGCGCTGGGGCATGGCGCGCGCATCGTCGGCGTGGTCAGCCAGCACGCCACCACCTATGCCGACTCACTGGCTGCCGGCCACGTGGTGCCTGCGCCGGCCACCACGCGCCTGGCCGACGGCATGGCCGTGCGCCGCGCCCACCCCGATGCGCTGGCCGTGCTGCAAGCCGGGCTGGACCATCTGGTGCAAGTCAGCGACGACGAAGTGGCCGCCGCCATGCGCGCCCTGCACGCCGACACGCACAACCTGGCCGAAGGCGCAGGCGCGGCCGCGCTGGCCGCTGCCTTGCAGGAGCGCGCCTTGCTGCAAGGCCAGTGCGTGGGCCTGGCGCTGACCGGCGCCAACGTGGACGCGGCGGTGCTGGCGCAGGTGCTGGCCGGTTGAGCGCTTGAGCGGCTTGCCTCAAGCCCCGGGCAGCAGGTGGTAATGCGCCTGCCATTGCTCGGCCAGGGTGCGCATGCGGCCCAGGCGGATGCGGGCGCGCTCGCAGTCGATCAGCACCAGTTGCTGCGCGTGGGCCGGGCGCTGGGGCACAGAGCGGCTGCGGCCGTCGCTGAGCAGCCAGAGGCTGTGGCCGGCAGGGCCGCTGCGGCCGGCGTGGCGGCGCAGCAGCTGCTCGGCCTGGGCCACGGCCTGGGCCAGCGGCGTGCCGCCGCCGCCGGGGATGGGGGCGATCCAGGCCTGGCTCCAGGCGGGCGGGCGCTGCGGCGGCAGGCGCAGCTGAACGCCCTGGCCGCCAAAGCACAGCAGGGCGATGTGCTGGCGCTGCTGGTAGGCCTGTTGCAGCAGCGCCAGCAGCAAGCCCTTGGCCTGGGCCAGTGCGCCGCTGCGCAGCATGGAGGCCGAGCAGTCGAGCACGATGCAGTGCAGCTGGGGCGGCTGGGCCTGCACGCTTTGGCGGCGCAGGTGCTGGGGCTGCAGCGCGGCGTTGCCGCGCGCGATGAGCGTGCGCACCCAGTCCCAGGAGCTGCCTGCGGAGTTGCCGCTGGCGGCCAGGCTGGCCAGGCTGGGCCTTGGCGTGGGCGGCCTTGCGCCGGCAGGCCGGCGCGGCGCAAGGCCTAGGCTTTTTTTGCCGCGGGGCGCGGCTGGCCGGGCGCGCCCGCCTGGCCGTGCAGGGGCAGGGCATCCAGGCCCAGCGCCTGGCCGGCGCCCAAGGGCTGCAGGCCGGCGGGCTCGGGCGGCAGCGCGCCCCAGTCGGCCTCGTTGGCGGGGCGGTGAGTGTCGTTGGCGTCGTCGTCGCCTGCATGGGCGCTGGGGTGGTCGGCATGGTGGCTGTGCCCGCTGTGCCCCCTGTGCGACTGGTCTGGGCCTTGATGCTGCGCGGCGCCGTGTGCGGGCGTGCCCTGGGCCGGGGGGGTGAGGTGGGGCGTGCTGCCGGCATGGTTGGCGCTGGCCGGGCGGCGGTGCGCCAGCACCAGCTCGGCGACCTGATCGACGTGCTGCGCGCCGATGTGCGCCGCGCCTTGCCAGGCGGCCAGCGCGCGGGCGGCGCGCAGCAGCACCATGTCGGCGCGCAGGCTGTGGACTTGGGCGGCCAGGCAGTGCTCGGCGGCGGCGGCGTGTACGGCGTCGCTCCAGGGCAGGGCGCTGGCGGCGCCGTGCAGGCGCTGGCGCGCGGCCTGCAACTGTGCGGCCAGGGCTTGCTGGGCCGCTGCGTGCCGGGCGCGAAAGCCGATGGGGTCGGCGTCGAAGGCCAGCCGCGCCTTGACGATGCGCTGGCGCTGCGCGGCCTCGTGCAGGCCCTCCAGCCGCACGCACAGGCCCAGGCGGTCGAGCAGCTGCGGGCGCAGCGCGCCTTCTTCGGGGTTCATGGTGCCGATGAGCACGAAGCGCGCGGCGTGGCTGTGGGAGATGCCGTCGCGCTCGACGCGGTGCACGCCGCTGGCGGCGGCGTCGAGCAGCACGTCCACCAGCGCATCGGGCAGCAGGTTGATTTCGTCCACGTAGAGCACGCCGCCGTGCGCGCGCGCCAGCAGGCCGGGGGCGAATTGAACGCTGTGGCCGGCCAGGGCGCGGCCCAGGTCCAGAGAGCCGGCCAGGTGCTCCAGGCTGGCGCCCAGCGGCAGGGTGACGAAGGGCGCGCCCGGCTCGAGCAGCTCGGCCAGGCCGCGCGCGGCGGTGCTCTTGGCCGTGCCGCTGGGGCCTTCGATGAGCACGCCGCCGATGGCCGGGTCGATGGCCGCCAGCAGCAGCGCCTGCTGCAGCAAGGGCTGGCCCTGCAGCGCGGCGAAGGGGTAGAGCGGCGGCAGCGCGGCGCTGGCCGCTGGTGGCAGGGCGGGGCTGTGGGGCATGTCAGTGCTCCAGCTGGTCTTCGAGTTCGAGCAGGTGCTGCTGCACCAGCTCCTGGTAGGGGCCGGGCTGGCGCCACAGGCCGCGTTGCATGGCTTCGAGCAGGCGCTCGAGCAGATCGCGCAGTGCGGCGCTGTTGTGCTCGGCCAGGAATTGGCGCACGGCGGCATCGCCGGCGTAGGCATCGGTCAGCAGCGCCCAGTGGTGGTCGCTGACGGCATCGGTGGTGGCGGCAAAGCCGAACAAATAGTCCACGGTGGCGGCGATGTCGAAAGCGCCCTTGTAGCCGTGGCGCATGGCGCCGGCAATCCACTTGGGGTTGGTGGCGCGCGCGCGCACGACGCGGCCGATTTCTTCTTTGAGGCTGCGCACGCGCGCTTGCTGCGGCTGGCCCAGGTCGCCGTGGTAGAGCGCCGGCTGGCGGCCGCTGAGCAGGCGCGCGGCGCTGGCCATGCCGCCCTGGAACTCGGCGTAGTCGCTGGCGCTGAGCAGGTCGCTTTCGTGCTGGTCCTGGTTGTGCAGCACGATGTTCAGCTGCGCCAGGCGGCGGCGCAGCGCGTCGTGCGCGGGCAGGCCATCGGCATCTTGGCCGTAGGCGTAGGCGCTGGCCTGCAGATAGGCCTGGGCGAGCTGGGCCTGATCCTGCCATTGGCCGCTGTGCAGCAGCTGGCTCAGGCCGCTGCCGTAGCGCCCGGCGGCGCTGCCGAAGACGCGCCAGCCGGCCTGGGCGCGGGCCTGCTGCGCGCCCAGGCCCTGGGCCTGCAGCGCGGCGCTTTCGCGCAGGATGCGGGCGCGGATGGGGTTTTGCGCCTCGTCCTCGCCGTCCAGCGCGGCCACGGCCTGCACGGCGGCGTCGAACATTTGCACGACGTTGGCAAAGGCGTCGCGGAAGAAGCCGGAGATGCGCAGCGTCACGTCCACGCGCGGGCGGCCCAGGCCAACCTGGGGCAGGACCTCGAAATCGACCACGCGCTGGCTGCCTTCGGCCCAGCGCGGGCGCACGCCGATCAGCGCAAAGGCCTGGGCGATGTCGTCGCCGCCGCTGCGCATGGTGGCCGTGCCCCAGACGGACAGGCCCAGCGCCTGCGGGTAGTCGCCGTGCTCTTGCAGGTAGCGCTCGATCAGGCGCTGCGCGGCCTGCTGGCCCAGCGCCCAGGCGGTGCGCGTGGGGATGGCGCGGGTGTCCAGGGTGTAGAAGTTGCGCCCGCTGGGCAGCACGTCGGGCCGCCCGCGCGAGGGCGCGCCGCTGGGCCCAGGCGGCACGAAGCGGCCTTGCAGGCCGTCGCACAGGCTTTGCAGCTCGCGCGCGCCGCAGGCGTCCAGCGCCGGGGCCAGCTGCGTGCGCAGGCGCGCCAGCACGGCCTGCGTCTGCGGCCAGTGCGGCAGGGCCTGGCGCAGCGCCTGCCAGTGCTGGGC